>JBARMF010000383.1:0-23954 GCA_049802315.1 Candidatus Udaeobacter sp. | reverse complement strand
GCCAGCGCTCCCGCGATCAAGTCGGGCATTACTTCCAGCGGTGG
This sequence comes from Candidatus Udaeobacter sp., assembly GCA_049802315.1. Classification (GTDB taxonomy): domain Bacteria; phylum Verrucomicrobiota; class Verrucomicrobiia; order Chthoniobacterales; family UBA10450; genus Udaeobacter. Next base: position 23,910 of record JBARMF010000383.1, on the reverse strand, counting down.
CGTGGCGGAACCCTTCGCGACCCGCTCGGCAATCGACACCCGTAACGCATCGCTTCCCAACACTTCCAAGACGGGTATCCTTAGACGGGAATGGCGAAGATAAAGATCGAGCTCAGCGAGCTTATTGCTTCCAATAATTTCAGAAAGGTAGCGCGTCTGCCTGACCGTGAAGAATGACTCCAGTTCGGTAGCCGCCGGATTCAACGTTTCGGGCCAGATTTGATTAATCAACGAAGAATGAACGAAACGTTGATACGCCGCGGGTGCCGTAAAATAGGTCAACGCGAACCGGTGACTTGCTTCGTTATCCCACGGACCGTCCGTTAGGCGCTTTGGATGAAGGTCGGTGAGCGGTGCTATATTGTGGGTAATCCGATCGATTTCGTCGCCGTCCATCAAAAACAGCGCGCCTAGTTGCTGGGGAACCTCAATTCCAATGCGTCGCAAATCTGCGCCCGTGCCCGGATCGTTCCAAAACTGACGAAGCTCATCTTCACTCGCTCTGCGGACCGACCCATTGATCCCCATCATAATCCAGTCCTGATCGGCACTGCCCCATACCGAGGCGTTTGGAAAAGCGTTATGGAAGGCGCGTAGGATCGCCTTGGTTTCATCGACTTTTAATTGATTGATTGGAAGCCAAAAAGTCGCGATTCCGCCTTCGTTGAGGCGACTTCGCATCAGCGAAAAAAACTCCTGAGTGTAAAGATTCACTGCCCCGGCGACTTTCGGCGGAGGCGGTTCGCCCGAGATGACGTCGTATTTTCTCGCGCTCGCCTGCAGGAAAAACCGTCCATCTTGAACGATGGCGTGCACGCGAGGATCACGAAGCGGATTGGAGTAATTGATTCCTGTATAAGAATCAGCCAGCGAGAACACTTCCTTCGAGATGTCAACGATATCGATTCTTTCGACACTTGATTTGCGAGTAAACGCGTCCGCAGTCACCCCGCACCCGTAACAAATGAGAAGGACATCTCTCGTTCCGGGGTGCAACGCCAGTGGAAGATAGGCGAATAATCGCATGTAGCGCTGATTGCGCGGACTTGTGGCCGACATCGAGAACGCGTCGGTCAGCAGCCGGTAATAGTACGCCTGGCCAAACAAATCGCGCCGTAGCAATTGCCACGTGTCCGATGTTCCCTCGATCCGTTTCACCACGCGCGCGAGCACATGCCCCTGATCGTCCCTTTCATAGGGACGGCTCGCATGTTCGAAATGCGCTTCGCTGCGTCGATATGGGAAAAATACAAAGCCAAGCAGCAATGCGATCCAAAGCGTAACAAGGATAATTCCAGTTGGACGTCGCAGCGACCAGTGTGCGCGTTCGGTGACGATAATGCTAAGCAAAGCATACGCGGCGGCACAGCAAATGAGACTCGTTTGATAGCCGAAAGACGGCAGCAGGACGAAAGTTGCGACCAACGGACCGATCGCCGCGCCACTCGTATTCAGCACAGTAGCGATTCCAGCGCTATTCATCCGGTCCATTACCGCAACTTGAATCCGAGCGGCAATGGTTGGAAACATCATCCCGGATACAAAGGATACCGCGAACATCAACGCTACGCATAGGATGGCGACTTGCCACCAGGAAGCGAGACTAAAGGCGCCAGCGGAGGTTCTTACCGCCTCGCCCGGAAACAATAAATATGATAAAAGCACGGCAACCGCCGCAAGCAGTAACAAAGCAGGGACTAGTTGATGCAGTCGCATTGAGCGATGATTAATCGCGCCGGCCGCGACTCCGCCTAGTCCGATTCCCGCCAGCACAGCCGCGAGCATGATGGCAAAAGCCGTCGGCGACGATACGATATACAGATGCAGGAATCGGAACCAAATGACTTCCAGCGCGAGAAGAATAAGACCCGTGCCGAAGCTGACGAAAAGCAAACGCCACGGTGGCCGATAACTCCTATCGAAGCTGAGCGGAAATTCGGAATGTGCGGCTTGGTCGGCACCTTTGAAATCTGCGACGTATCGGGCCGCTCCAAATCTCGCGACTAACAAGGCAATCGCGGCAGCGATGCAAACCGCGGCCGCGGCGGCTAAGCTTGTGCCGTATAGTCCAAATGCCCTGATCAAATACGCTTCGCCGAGAATCGCGCCAAGCATCGCCCCCAGCGTGTTTGACCCGTAAAGAAAACCAATCGCGCGACCAAACTCCGTTTCTTGAAGCAGAGGGTCCTCAATGACGACCGGCAGCGTCAAACCCATTGCTGTTGTTGGCACGAGCAAAATCAGGAAGGAAACCACGAACCTCAGCCCCAGCAGCGCCGGTTGATAATTCCACAGCACTTGCCACACGGGCCGCAGCAAATCGCCAACGACGGGAAGGCCAAAAACAACCGTGCAACCAAAGAATGCGACGAAGAGCTCCAGCACAACGTAGAAATGCAGCGGTCGCCATCGCCGAATTCTCGATGAGGCAGCCACTGCATTTCCCAACGCCAGGCCCGCCATGAAACTGGAGAGAATCAATGCTGCGGCCCATGTGGAGTTGCCAAAGGCCAAGCCACTAAGTCGCAGCCACAGTGTTTCAAAAATAAGGGCCCCCGTACCGGAAAGGAAAAGAACACCGCAAAGAACGGCAACGCGCCCGCTTTGCGACCCCACCACCGAAGACGCGTGTCTTTCACGAGACACGTGGGATTTTTGCGAACTACTTAGCATCGCGCAAAGCTCGGCCCGTCCGCAGCATTATGGCCCCGGCAACGCCGGCCAGAAGGGAAGCAACGATAATCCCTCGTTTAGCTGCATTAACCGAAGCCGTATCGTCGAACGCCAGCATGGCAACGAATAATGACATTGTGAAACCGATCCCGGCGAGAAGGCCGTACCCGAGCAAGGATCTCCAGTTCACAGCCTCAGGAAGCCTCGCAATCCCCGTCTTAACCGTAATCAACGCAGCGATGATAATTCCAATTGGTTTGCCGAACAATAGCCCCGCCAATATTCCGAACCCAATCTCCGCATGCTGCAGCGATAGATCAATTTTGACTCCAGCATTCGCAAACGCGAACAACGGCATCACCACAAACGCCGAGAAATTATGCAACGCATGCTCGAGCCTGAGAATCGGCGCGGTCACGCCTTCGCTCGCCCGTTCAAGCGCAAACAGCGTTTCCTGCTGACCTTTGCTGGTTAAAACCAGAAGGTCACCGGTTTCGGTGCGATCAAATTCGTCGAGCAGCGAGCGCCCTTCTTTAGAAAATTCACGCGCGTTGATGCGCGAACGGGTAGGAATGGTAAAGGCGAGAGCAACGCCTGCAATCGTGGCGTGAACGCCGGAGGCATGAACAAAACACCAAAGAACAACTCCGGCCAGCAGGTACGGCCACAGACGACGAATACCGAATAGATTGAATCCAATCAACACGAACAGCGTCACCGCTGCGCCGCCGAGCGCACTCCACACGATCCCCTGAGAATAAAAAAGTGAGATAACAAGCACCGCCCCCATGTCGTCGACGATGGCCAGGGCAGTCAGCAGCACTTTTGCCCCGATCGGCGCCCGCGGAGCAATCAGATTGAGTGCGCCTAAGGCAAATGCTATGTCGGTTGCCATCGGAATGCCCCAACCGCGCGCACCCGGCCCGCGCAAATTGAAAACCAAATAGATCAGCGCGGGCACAACCATTCCTCCGATTGCGCAGGCGATTGGAAGCGCAGCCTGCCGGGCAGAGGACAACTCGCCAGCTACCAATTCCCGTTTGATTTCAAGGCCGACCAGGAGAAAAAACACGGCCATCAAACCGTCGTTGATCCAATCGTGCAGACTCAGCGAAAGCTCGTGAGGAGCGATCCCGAGTGTCAGCGGTATCTCCCAAAGATGGTTGTAAGCTTCGGCCAGGGGAGAATTCGCAATGATTAGGGCCCCAAGACCGAATGCCAACAGCACGACTCCGCCGAGCGTTTCGGTGCGAAAGAACTGCTGAAAGATCGTTAGCGAAACCTTTTTTAATGGGGCTGCCATGTCGTTTCTTTGGGTATACTGGAACTGACTTGATCACCTAGCCATTCGGGTCGGCCGTGTAGTGGCCGTTTTTTCGACTCGGGGTGCCACCCGATAAAGGTGAGCATTACAGCGAATCCCAACAAATATGCGACGGCCACAGACCAGCCGCCCCTGACCCATGCTACAACCGATTTCGCTTCGGGAAAAATACTCGAAATTGCGACGCCTGCCGAGGATCCAAACCAGATCATCGACCCGCCAAATCCCACTGCGTAGGCAACGTGCCCCCAATCATAACCGCCTTGCTTCAGCGCCAGTGCGGTTAGCGGAATGTTGTCGAACACCGCGGATACAAAGCCTAGCCCGAGCGTGGTCCGTGGGGAGGGATCGGGCAAACGTTCCACCGGCATCATTGAGGCGATTAAGACCAGCGAGAGCAGAAACATCGAACTCCTCAGAGCTCGCGGCAGCACTTCCCAGTCAGGACGGCGCATCCCGATGGAAATCACGATCGCCGTCCAGACTGCGACGCCGATGAATGGGAAACTGCTAGAATGGGTGGGAAATTTTGTATTAACCGTAATGTTTGCGGCAACGGCTGCGACAAGGATCAGCGCCACAATACCGATCCGCATCCAATCGATGTGAACGCGTTCATGAGCCCGTTTCAGGATTGGCGAGTGCCGATGCTGCTTGATCGCTGCGGGAATTCCAAAAATAAACAGGGCTACAGTTGCGGCTATGATTGCTTCAAACACCTGGCTTGGCGCGACGCCTCCGATCCACATCATCGTCGTCGTCGTGTCGCCCAGTACGCTCCACGAACCGCCGGCATTCGAAGCGGCCACGATCGCTGCCAGATAACCGATGTGCACTTTGCCGCGAAAAAGTTGATGCGCCATCGCACCGCCGATCAGTGCCGCGGCGATATTATCGAGAAAACTCGAAAGAACCCACACCATCACCAGCAAAACGAACCCGCCTTTCCAATCGTGAGGAAGATATTTTGGCAGCGCCAATGGCAGCTGGCTTTTTTCGAAATGCTGGGACAACAGCGCAAACCCCATCAGGAGACATAGCAGGTTGACGAGAATCACCCACTCATGTCCGACATGAGAAATGAATCCCATCACGCCGTCGCCGGTCTTGAAACCAGTGAAGACGATTTTGTAAGTCGCGATCGTGACCAGTCCCGTCAGGGCCACACGCATCGTGCACTTATGGAAAACGGCGACGCCGGCCAATGTTAATCCGAACAAAATGAAATCGACTGGGATACCGAGCACCGAGGGATCTTGCATGCCCGAAAGCCGATAGCTGATTCGTCCTGTGTCGGCAATCAGCAATTCGCTATTGGCTATTGACTATCGACCATTACGCTAGGTTCGTGTTTACCGGATTAATCGAAGAAGTCGGCACAGTTGTCGCGACGCGCGCGACTGATAACGGCACAACATTAGAAATTGCTGCGCCGGGCACGACGCGAAAAGCGCGAACAGGTGAGAGCATCGCCGTGAATGGCTGTTGTCTTACGTTAACTTCGCGCCGCGGTGACCGGCTGAGTTTCGATCTGCTCGAGGAAACAATTGCCCGCACTAACTTGAAGCAACTACGAGAAAACAGCCGTCTAAATCTGGAGCGGGCTTTGCGGGCTGACGGACGCCTCGGCGGACATTTCGTTCAAGGCCACATCGATTGTGTCTCGCGCATCATCGCGTTCGATAGAAAAGGCGCGGACTTCCGACTCGAAGTCGGATTGCCGCATAACTCCAGGCATTATGTGGCTTTCAAGGGTTCGATCACCGTCGATGGAATCAGTCTTACCGTTGCGGAAGTCCTTCCGGAAAGCTTTGCGGTGTGGATCATTCCCCACACCAAGAGCCATACCAACCTTGATCGTGCAAGCATCGGCGCTCTCGTTAATCTCGAGTTCGACATCCTGGCCAAGTACGTCGAGAGAATGATTGAGCCGTCAGTGACAAAAGAATGATGGCGGGTCAATCGACCAAGCGGCGTCCGCGGATTGTCGGTGTGATCGCATCGGGTGCCGATCTGGAAAAAGCTCTGCGGATGCGCAGACCGCCGGATTTATTCGAACTGCGCTTGGATCGTCTCGCAGGCATGACCGATGAAGTGGAAAAAGTGTTACCGAAGCTGCGCAGGCCGCTCATCATCACAGCACGAGATCCGCGCGAAGGCGGCGCTAACAAGCTTCGGCTGATGCAACGGCGAGATCTCCTCCGCCGATTCTTGAATCACGCCTATTATATCGACGTCGAACTACGCTCAGCACGTGCGCTGCAAGCCTTGCTCGCGAACGCCAAAACGAAAAAGGTCCAGCGAATAATTTCATTCCATGACTTCAAGTCGACACCGAGCGCACGAATCTTGGCGGCGAAAGCATGCCAAGCCAGAGGACATGGCGCAGATATTTTCAAAGTTGCTACGCGCACCGACACGCCAATGGAACTCGGACGTTTGCTCGAATTCATGACAAGCAGCCGTTTGAATCTCTCACTTGCCGTGATGGGCATCGGCAGACTTGGCGCGATCTCACGTATCCTGCTGGCGCGCGCCGGCTCCGTACTGATGTACGCATCGATCTCTGCTACGGCCGACGTCGAAGGCCAAATGTCGCTGGAACAACTCCGCACGTTGGGCTTTGCTGCGTGAAACTGATGAACGTTCGAGCTGTTCATCCTCGACACTTGCCCTTTGCTCGACACGCATAAGGTACAGATGACGAAACATGTCCTCATCGATAATTTTACCCGAGCAATTACCCGTGATGCCGCTTCCGGGAGCCGTGCTGTTTCCGCACGCGCTGCTGCCGCTTTACATTTTCGAGCCGCGGTATCGCAAAATGCTGGAGCACGCGCTTCGAAAGCATCGGATGTTTTGCGTAACGTTAATCAAGCCGATCTGCCCGGATTGGCGTGCCCCCGAGGATTTTTTTCATCTCGCCACCGCCGGATTGATTCGCGCCTGTGTCGAGCGCAGTGACGGCACGTCGAATTTAGTCCTGCAAGGCCTGCAACGTGTGCGGTTCACCAATTTGGAACGGGAGAAGCCGTTTCCCATCGCCAGCATCGAGGCCGTAGAATCGCGCGATGCACCTACCGTTGAGACCGAAGCGCTCGGTGCAAAAGTGATCGAGCTCTACGGCAGCCTAAAACACGATCGCCGTCAGCTTCCAGCAAAACTGGATCGCTATCTTTCCGAATTGCGCGATCTGGAAATGCTGGCGGACCTAATGGCTTCGACGTTCGTGAACGATCCATTGCGCCGGCAACGCCTGCTCGAAGAACGCTCGCTTAATCAGCGTCTTCGTTTTCTCATCAGATATTTACGCGATGAGATCGGCAACGCCGCCGCGTAGCTGTAGCCGCGTCCCTGTGAGACGCGCAGTTATGTCACACGCCATGATGCGCCTTGCGTAGCGAGGCGGCTACAGACGGCCAATGCGCGCATATTCTTCCATTACATAACGGTCGGTCATTCCCGCGATATAATCACAAACTGTGCGATGCAGCCCCTCCTTCTCGATTCGCCGCATCGCGCCTTCGCCCAATCTATCGGGATCGGCAAGGTACGCTTCGAAAACGCGCCGCAGCATCTCGCAAGCGCGTTGGTTCACTTCCGCGACGCGCGGATGGTAATAGACATTTTGATACAAAAATTTCCGGAGCGCGCGATTCGCCTCGACCAATTCATCACTGTAACGAATAAGCGGGGCAGTTTGCCGGCGCACGTCGTCTGCGCTCTGCACGCCTGATTCGGCGATCGATTCCGCGCTCGTCGCAACCAGATCGTGCACTTCGCGATCAATGATCTCACGGATAACCAGCTTGTGTAGCTCCGGTTCACGCGTGTCGCTGTAACGCGAGACCACTGCGCGATGACTGTTGCGCCACACGTCGTTCTCCTCCAAGCGCGCCGGGGTCAAGATTTCAAAATCAAGCGCGTCATCGAGGTCGTGACTGTAATACGTGATCTCATCTGCCAAGTCGGCAATCTGCGCCTCCAGCGACGGATAAGCGTATTCTTCGACTAACGGAGCGGGGAATTTGTAAGGTCGCTCATGCTTCCGCAGACCTTCACGCACTTCGAATGTAAGGTTTAAGCCGGGAAAAGTTGGATTAGGCGTTTCGAGCAATTCGACCACGCGCACACTTTGACGATTATGATCGAAGCCGCCGTGGTCGCGCATGCATTCGGCCAGCATCTCCTCGCCGGAATGCCCAAAAGGCGGATGGCCCAGATCGTGGGCAAGCGCGATTGCTTCCGCGAGATCTTCGTTGAGCCGCAACGCACGCGCGATGGTGCGGCTGATCGACGCCACCTCGATCGAATGCGTCAGACGCGTTCGCAAATGGTCGCCGGTGCCGTTGAGAAAAACCTGCGTTTTGTATTCCAGCCGCCGGAAAGCACGCGAATGGATGATGCGCGCACGATCCCGCTGAAATTCGGTGCGATAGGCGTGACTCGTTTCACAGTGCAGCCGGCCACGTGATTCGCCCGATTTTTGAGCAACAGCCGCTAGCGCTGTGCGCTCCCCCTCCTCCATTTGTTCGCGCGTCTTCCATTTTACGCTCATTGTTTATCCGAAGTGTAGAGGAACCCGGCGACTTCGGCTAGATCCACTGGACGAAAGTGCAGTTCCAATTATTTGTCGATTCACCTATGAAAAAACGCCAAACGAAAAAACTCACGCCAGCACGCCTTCAGCAGTTCGGGTTCGCTTACGCGCCGCCGTTCATCGTCAGCGCGGCCGTGAACAACAAAGTTTTTGACACATTGGCGGCCGGACCCAAGACGGTTGACCAAGTGAGAAAACAAACAGGCGCGTCCGCGCGAGGGTTGCGTGTAATCATGGACGCGCTTGTCGGCTTGGAACTGCTGAAGAAAGATAGACAGTCGAGATACTCTCTAACGCCAGAGAGCCACGCATTTCTTCTCAGCGAAAAAACGGGCACGCTCGCCGGATTTTTCGGATCGATTTTACCGGTGATGATTTCGCGTTGGCTGCGGCTGACCGATGTTGTGCGCGACGGACGACCGGCGGTCGCCGTCAACCAGGAGACCGAGGGCACTGAATTTTTCAGCCAACTCGTGGAGACGATCATCCCCATGAGCTATCCCGGCGCGCAGAAGCTTGCCGAGCACCTGAAAATCGCGAAGGCAAAGGAGCGACTACGCGTGATCGATCTAGCGGCCGGTTCCGGCATCTGGGGAATCGCGATGGCTCAGAAATCGCCGCAAGTGCGGGTGACGGCAGTCGATTGGCCGCGAATGATACCCACAACGAAACGCATCACAGAAAAATTTGGTGTGCGCGATTGTTTCGATTTCATCGAGGGCGACCTTTCAGAGGCGAAGTTTGGCAGCGGCTACAATCTCGCGACGCTGGGGCATATTCTGCACAGCGAAGGCGAACAACGTAGTCGGCAATTGCTCAAGAAAACTTTCCGCGCTTTAAAGTCGGGCGGCACAATCGCTATCGCAGAATGGCTGGTGAATGACGACCGCACCAAACCGCTCCCCTCGCTTATGTTTTCCGTGCAAATGCTCGTCAACACTGAAAAAGGCGGCACGTTCAGCTTTAACGAAATCAAAAAATGGCTGGAGAACGCGGGCTTTAAAAAAGTGCGAAAAGTCGAAGCGCCCGGGCCATCACCGCTCATTCTGGCAACAAAACCGTAGCAGTGGCGAATTACGAATCTGCTTCTCATCCGCGCCTCGAAGTGTTTTCATTCGCGAGATGAAAAAAACGAAAACGAAGTCGCCCTCAGAACCAAAGGCCCGGCCTGCGGCAAGAAATCCTGAGCGAAATGTTCCCTACCGTAAACCGGCGCTTCGCAGCGAAGCATTCGTCAGGGCTCTGATCGATGCAAAAGCCTGCCTCAATGATTCTGACACTCTGCTAGCGCTTTTCAACGACGCATCGAAAAAGGCAGCGGTAGTGCCCAGGGAGCCGTTCAAAGAATGTTGGCCTTATCTGCAAACCATGCTGCGCTTGGTTCGCGCCTATCATCGCGGCCAATACGATCAAATCCCTGACAACGCACTGCTCTGGATTGTTGCTGCTCTCAATTATCTGATCGACCCATTCGATTTAATTCCGGACGCAATACCGGTCCTGGGCTTCGTCGATGATGCAACCGTCATCGAGTTTGTCACCGACAAAAGCCGCAAAACGCTGGACGATTTCATGATGTGGGAAACCGCGGCAGTGTAGCCGTCGCCCCCTTGGGCGACGCAATTTGTGCGGAGTAATCGCTTCGCACAGCGAAGCGACTACAGCCTTAGACCATCAACAGCGCCGGGTTTTCCAACAAGTGCCGCAGTTCCTTGAGATATTCGGCGCCGAGTGCGCCATCGATGACGCGATGGTCGCAGCTCATGGTGATGGACATGCGATGGCCGACCATCACTTGATCGCAGTCGTCAACGATCGGGATTTTTGTGACCTTGCCTACCGCGAGAATGAAGCCCTGCGGTGGATTAATGACAGCCGCGAAACTGTCGATGCCGAGGGCGCCCAGATTCGAGACGGTGAATGTGCCGCCCTGAAATTCTTCCGGCTTCATACGCTTGTTACGGGCGCGATGCGCCAGGTCCTTGGCTAACGCGCTAATCTCGCGAAGCGATTTGTCCTGCGCTGCGCGGATGACCGGCGTCAGCAGTCCGTCGTCGATCGCAACCGCAACGCCCAGATCGACGTCCGCGTACTGAACGATTGCGTCATTGTCGAATGAAGCATTCACACGCGGCACCTTCACCGCAGCCATCACCGCGGCTTTTAAAACGAAATCGTTCACGGTAATCTTCGCGGCATCCGCACCTTCGCCCGCAGACTTCAATTCCTCGCGCGCTTCCATCAGCGGTCCCGCATTAATGTCGATCGTGAGATAGAAGTGTGGAACAGGGCCGAGACTCTCGACAAGCCGTTGCGCGATGACTTTGCGCATCCCGGAAAGTTGAATGCGGGCACTCTCGCCAGTTTTAATCGGAGCGGTTTTTGTGGCAGGTTTTGCGCCGCCGCGGTCAACGCCCGCGGCTACAGATTTCGCCGCGGCGCGAACGTCGGTTTCGGTAATGCGTCCATCGGGTCCTGTTCCTTTCACGGCGGAAAGATTAACGCCAAGTTCCGCTGCGAGACGGCGCGCAACAGGCGACGCTTTCACGCGGTCTTCTTCGGGTTTGTGCTCTTTCGTCTGAGGCTTTTGTTGCGTTGTCTCAGCTCGGGCGGCTGACACAGCCGCCGCTACATCGTTTTGCTCTGGCGGCGCAGTTTCTTTTTCGGTGACCTCTGCCGGCGCGGGTTTTTCCGTTTCCGCTTGCGCCTTCTTTTCTGGTACGGTTTCCGTCTTCTTTTTCTGTGTTGGCGCTTCCTGTTTCGGTGCTTCCTCGCCTTCTGCTCCAATGAACCCGATTTTATCGCCGACGTTCACCTTGCCGCCTTCCTGGACATAAATTTCGGTGAGCGTCCCGTCCTCAGGTGACTCCCACTCCATAGTCGCCTTGTCCGTTTCGATCTCGGCGAGAACTTCGCCAGCCGAGACTTGGTCGCCCTTTTTTTTCTTCCATGCGACAAGAGTGCCTTCGGTCATCGTGTCGCTCAGTTTTGGCATCTGGATTTCAGGCATAATTACAACTGACGGTTTTACGCGTAGCAGACCTGTTTCACCGCGGCGACGAGTTTTTCAGCGTTCGGCAGGACAGCGTGTTCCAAGTGTTCATTGTATGGCATCGGAATGTCTTCCTGTGATACGCGTAGAACCGGCGCATCCAGCTCATCGAAAATATCTTTTTGAATCCGGTAGCAAATTTCTGCGCCGACACCGCAGAACGGATGGTCCTGTTCAACAATCACCACGCGATGCGTCTTCGCGACAGAGTTGAAAATCGCCTTCTCGTCGAGCGGTTTAATCGAGCGCAGATCAATGATCTCGGCGGAAATATCTTCCTCTTCGAGTTGCGCCGCGACTTTCAGCGCGATCGGAACAGTCTGTGCGTAGCAAACGATGGTGACATCGCTGCCTTCGCGTTTCACCTCTGCTTTACCCAGCGGGATAAGCAGTTCTTCATCCGGCGGCTCGACCATTCCCTTTGAGCTGTAAAGCAGTTCCGCTTCGAGGACCAACACAGGGTTGTCGTCCCGCACCGCAGTTTTCAACAAGCCCTTGGCATCGCGCGGCGTCGCTGGTGTGCAGACTTTCAGTCCGGGAACACTGGCATAAAGATTCTCTGTGGCGTGGGAGTGAGTCGCTCCAAGCTGATGCGCCGGGCCGTTCGGTCCACGAAAAGTAATCGGGATATTGAATTGGCCGCCTGACATCATGAACATGTTTGGCGCGTTGTTCACCACCTGATCAAAAGCCACGAGCGAAAAGCTGAACGTCATGAATTCAATAATTGGTCGCAGCCCGACCATCGCTGCGCCAATGCCCAAACCGGCGAATCCGTTCTCGCTAATCGGGGTATCGATGATGCGTCTCGGGCCAAAACGCTCCAGCAATCCGGCGCTCACTTTGTACGCTCCCTGATATTCGGCCACTTCCTCTCCCATCAGGAAAACGCTAGGATCACGCTCCAGCTCTTCAGCGAGCGCTTCATTCAACGCCTGGCGATACGTAATTTCTCTCACGACTTGGCTCCGTTGAAATACACGTAATCGTGAAGTTTCTCGACCGGTAGCTCCACACTTTCTTCGGCGAACTTTACTGCGGCTAGCACCGCTTCCTTGGCGCGCTTGTCGAGCTGATCGAACTGTTCGTTGGACAATTTTCCCTCGCGCGTAAGCTGCGCGCGCAGACGAATGATCGGATCATCAAGCCGATATTTCTCCAGTTCGTCTTTGGTTCGGTAACTTGCAGGATCGGACATGGAATGGCCACGATAGCGATACGTGCGCACTTCCAGAAACGCCGGATGCGATTCTTTCCGGATGGACTCGGCGACCTCAGCGACTTTGTCGCGCACTTCACGGAAGTTCATTCCATCGACGATCTCACCGGGTATATCGTAACCCTCCGCCCGATCCACGATTTGCTTGAGCGATGTTGATCGTTTCACCGACGTGCCCATGGCGAAAAGATTGTTTTCACAAATGAAAATGATCGGCAGCCTGTATAACGCAGCGAGATTCAACGCTTCGTGGAACGACCCTTGATTGATCGCGCCGTCGCCAAAGAAGCAAAGCGTGACTCGATCTTCGGCCCGGTATTTAATTGCAAAAGCCAACCCAACTCCCAACGGGACATGCGCGGCTACGATCGCGTGGCCGCCGTACATGTTGTGTCGCTTGTCAAAAAAATGCATCGACCCGCCGAGCCCACGCGAGCAGCCGGTCTCTTTTCCAAAAAGCTCCGCCATGCATGCATTTACACTTGTGCCACGGGCCAGGGCATGCCCGTGATCACGGTAAGCCGTGATTACGTAATCATCCGGCCGCACGGCAGCGATGGCACCGACCACCACGGCCTCCTGGCCAATGTAAAGGTGACAAAAGCCGCCAATCTTCTGCGCTTGATACTGCTGACTGGCGCGTTCTTCGAAGCGCCGGATCAACAGCATTAGCGAGAGCATCTCGACTTCGTCGCGCTGCTCCACCGGCTGCATAATCAATTATCCAGCAGCAACAGGACGGAACTGCGAAGCGCGTTCCCGCGATCTCCCCATGCTTCGGCCGGCGTTCATGCAAACGACAAAAAGACCAGTAAAAATAAGGTCGCTGACGAGTGAGTTTCGGAAAAACATCCAGGTCGGAGTCGCGCTGTATTGAGGCAAACCAACAGTGAGCGATTGAATCAGCCCCGCAAAATTTTTCGCATATCCCGGATCGCTCAACCACGAGAACGTGTTCGTGATGACGTAAAACATCGTGGAAGCAACAATCGACGCAGGCAAGAGCGTTTTCAGCGACGCTCGACTCTGCAAAAGAAGCCCGAGGCATCCCAAAAGCGCCAGCGCGCCGTAACGGACGAGAATCTGCGGATCGAACAGCGGCGCACCATATCGAAGATTAATGATCACATCGGAAATGAATAACGTCAGCAGCGGCACTGAGAATTTGTATTTTCTGGGGAAATAGGCAGCGCTACACAGGGCAATCGCGGCGAGTGGCGCGAAGTTAGAAAGCCAGCCAGCGCCGGAATGAATCAGCAAACCTGTCGTTACCCGATAAACGACCACTGACAAAACGAGTAGAAGCGCGGGAATCATTCCACAGAATCTATCCGGCCACTAAGATATGCAACGGGCATTTGGAACCTATCATTCCGTGGGGAGTCGAGGAAGCCCGTCGCATGACTCAAAGTGAACTTTCGCGGGATCCTTTGACTCCGCTTCGCTGCACTCAGGATGACAACTTGTTTATTTCGCCGCGGAAAGCGCCTTGTTCAGCCGCGCCTTGCGACGATTGGCGGCGTTGCGATGAATGACGCCATTTTTGGCCGCTTTGTCGATAGCAGAAATCGCCGCGCGAATCTGTTCGGCGGTGCGCTCTGGCGCAGAGCGGATTTGTTTTTGTAGCCTGCGCAGGTGCGTCTTAACGCTTCGATTATGGGCTGCCCGTCTAAGTGTCTGTCGGGCACGTTTACCGGCTGATTTCGTGTTGGCCATCGGCGATCAAGAATTTATTGAGCGAACGCCCGCTAGCGCGCTTGTTATAAGCGTTTGTTCGCTGCGAGTTTCGCTCTTTGCCGGGCGCCGGCAAGCGCTCCAGCCGTCCGCATTTGTCCTACGGTGAGCGCGCTGGAAGGTGGCATCGCGAGCGTGGTAGCACTTATCTGCAGTGGCGGCTCCGGTGTTACCTTTGCAGCTTTCGTAGCAGTTACCTCCGGTGGCGGCTGCGCCGTTACTTTTGCAACCGTCGTAGCAGCTATCTGCGGTGGCGCCTGCGGTGTTACCTTTGCAACTTTCGTGGCAGCTTTCTGCGGTGGCGGCGGCGCTACGTTTGCAACTTTTGTGGCAGTTACCTGCGGTGGTGCTTGCGGCGTTAGGTTTGCAGCGACGACACCGCCGCTCATTTCCTGCCGCGGCTTCGTCTTGTCCATTTTAGGCAAGCGATCAGGAATAATTTGTACTACTGCACCGACTGGCAGCTGGTCGTAAAGCTCGGCCACATCCTTCGATTTCATGCGGATGCAGCCGTAACTTGCAGGGCGACCAATTTTATTTTCCTCGGGTGTGCCGTGGATATAAATGCAGCGCTGAAAGGCATGCGCATTCTGCGCCTCGAGTCCGCGCAGCCAGATGATGCGCGTGGTAATCGGGTCGCGGCCAGGGGCATTGGGCTGAAGAACTTCACCGGTCAACCGCCGCTTATGAAAAACAGCTCCGACTGGCACGTTGTCACCGATCTTTTTTTCTACCGCTAGATAACCGAGAGGAGTGGTCATTCGTCCCCACGCGTCACCCAGGCCGAACATTGACGTTGATATTGGATAGGTCGCCACTTTGCTGCCGTTGCGCATAAGTACCAGCTTCTGATCACGGACGCTGATGATTACCTGGTTCGAAGTGTCCAGCGGCGCGACCGCAAACGCGGAGGTAGCTGAGAGCACACTAAGAATGAGTAAAACGGGCCTAAGCATTGGCCGAATCTTGTACTCGACAATTTCGATTTGTCACGCGGGAATTGTGGCCCGCGCCCGTGAACTGCCAAGATTAAATTTTGACCAACCACTCAAGAAGGAGCTGAGACACACGTACAGAAATCCTGCCTGAAACATGACCAAAAACGGCACCGATAAAAATTGCCGGTGCATAATGGCGTACACAACGAAGTAGCTGAAATAGATGGCAAACGCCAGCTCCGCCAGCGGGAGCGCCGACTTGAGCGGCCGGTACTTACAGCTCCGCCATGGCTGCGACTTTCGCTCAATTCCGTACTTTGGCGTCCGCGTGAAGTCCGATTGGTGGTTGATCATCGCTTCGAGCACAGCTCGCGCGTTGTTGAGCGA
The DNA here is from genome assembly GCA_049802315.1 of Candidatus Udaeobacter sp. Taxonomy (GTDB): domain Bacteria; phylum Verrucomicrobiota; class Verrucomicrobiia; order Chthoniobacterales; family UBA10450; genus Udaeobacter. The sequence continues at coordinate 7,983 of JBARMF010000383.1, read as the reverse complement.
GAGACCAATTCCTAATGCAAGCAAACATGGAAGAAAAAAAAGTTCTTTGATCCATGTTCGGGGATGCAATTCGCGTTGAGCACAAATGTAAAACAGCCCGACCGAGACCGATGCTGCGAGAAACATCGGAATGTCCACCAGCAATGTGCGAAGCCAGCCAACCGGAGGTCCACCAGTGGCAGGATATAAAAGGACGCAAAGCATTGCCAGCAGCAAGTATGCGAAATTCGACATCAAGTGGCCGGTGGCTTCCAGCTTTATTCGAAAGGGCAAATGGCTGCGCCAAACGCTGGGCAACAACTTCTTGCATGTCTGAACTGAACCTTTGGTCCAGCGATGCTGCTGAGACTTGAACCCATTCATGTCCACTGGCAGCTCCGCCGGAGTAACGACGTCGGAGAGATAAATGAACTTCCAGCCCGCGAGTTGCGCCCGATAGCTCAAATCGAGGTCCTCACACAACGTATCGTGCTGCCAGCCGCCGCTCTGCTCGATACATGAACGTCGCCATAAACCAGCTGTCCCGTTGAAATTAAAAAAGCGGCCGCTGCGGCTACGCGCGATTTGCTCAAGCAAAAGATGTCCATCCAAAAATATCGCCTGCATGCGTGTGAGCAGTGAATAGCCGCGGTTCAAATGTCCCCATCGCGTTTGAATCATTCCCACTTTTGGATCGGTAAAGAAATGAACAGTGCGTTTTAGCAGGTCTTTCTCGGGAACAAAATCGGCGTCGAGGATGCAAAGAAATTCGCCTTCCGCAGCAGCGGTTCCTCCCGCCAGGGCCCCGGCCTTAAAGCCGGTCCGGTCAGTCCGATGGATCCGCTGAACGTTGAAACCGCGCTGGCGCAATCCCTCAGAACAGGCCGCGGTAATCTCGCGTGTTTCGTCGGTTGAATCGTCCAGTACCTGGATTTGCAAAAGCTCCTGCGGATAATCCAGTTCGCTCACGGAACGGAGCAGCCGCTCGGCAACGTAGACTTCATTGAAAATCGGCAACTGCACCGTCACCTTCGGCAGTTTTTCAAAGTAGCGGGCCGGAACCGGCGGGCGCTTACGGTTTTTCAAATACAAATAAATGATGAAATAGCGATGGATCCCATAAGCGGAAAGCCCGAGGAGCACGCTTAAGTAACAGGTCGACCAGATAATATGTCCGATGCTTTCTTGCATGGAGATTGCTATGGCTGCGAATAGATGACGCAGTCAGGCCGACATGATGCTGTTTCCATCAGTTGCGTCAATCCAAAAATCAAACGGTTGGCAGCGAAAACCGCCGTCACATCGCGCTGATATACAGCAGTCTCTTATCGGTTCGCAATTGCGACGCCAGTCGGTTTGGCGATATCCTTGGCCCGCCGGGCACTGTGCATCTGAAAATCGGCTGACTCTCCGCGACAATTCCTCCTTGCCTGAGACGAACAGCAGGTTGACGGTGACTCAGTCGGTTTTCTGCTGAACACCGGCGTTTTTATTGGGAATTTTCATGACGAAACGAAGGCGCGAGCGTTTCGAGCGTTCAAAGATCGTTATTCCGATTCTGCTGGCAGGATGGATTCCTTCCGTCCTGACGCTGATCGTTTCCTACACCATCCTCCGCGACACGTTGGAATCACGCATTTTGCGAGACCGGCAAACTCTGGTCCAATTGCTCGGACACGTGGTCAGAACCGATCTCAGCCGCAGCAGCGAGATCATCAACTATTACGAGAGCCTTCCTGAGGTCGCCCGGATTTTCAGTTCGCCAAGTCCTGCCCCCGCCGCCCAACAGTGGGTCAACTCCGCTTTCTATTCCCATCCAAACGTTGATGGGATGTTCCTCGCTGGACCGGACGGCACTTTGCTCGCGTCAATTCCCACTACGCCAGAGTTGGTCGGCAAAGACTTTGGGGCGAATTATTGGCGTGAAGAAGCGACTGCTTCGGAGCAACCGATCGTGTCGCCGATACATCCCAGGCTCTCCGATAACCGCCTTGTAGCCAACATTGTCGCCGCTATTCGCTCCCCTGACAAAACGCTTCTTGGATTCGTCGGCGACTCGGTTCTTATAGAGAGAATTGGCAAGCGATTGTCCGCCATCGACTTTTCCGATCACTTCGTTTTCCAGGTCCTTGACCAAAGGGGTGCAGCGCTTTTCTCAAACGAATTCAAGCCAAATCCGAATACGACGGCGCCTGAGAGCAGCGAGTTACTCAACAAAATCGGCCAAAGCAGGAGTGGACACTTCGAATACCGCAACAACCTTTATTCCTTCAGCCGCATCGAATCAACCGGTTGGGCGGCATTAGTGGAGCAACCGCTCTCCGTGGCGTACAAACCGGTTCATGATCTTCTCGAGCGAATGACGGTCTTAACCGCCTGGCTGGTTGTTCTGACGGGTGTGTTCGCTTGGATGGGCAGCCGGTTCTACGAACGGCAACTGGAATCAAAGCAGCAACTCGAGCGTGAGGTCATTTTTAACGAGAAGATGCTGGCGAACATGCCTGGCGGTATCGCTCTAGTTGATCCTGTTTCTCGCCGGTTTCTGCATGCCAATGATGCATTTGCCCGGATGGCTGAACGTTTCGGCGATCTGCCGCCGGGTCGCGACATTACCGAAATCAGCTGCGATGATGTAAAAATTGCGCCTCCTGGGGCAGTCGAACGGGTCCTTAACTTTGGAACGCCGTTTCAACTGATCGAGCACCCGTTGAAAAATAACTCAGGCGTCACGCATTTCCTCGACATCAACCTGCTCCGACTGCAAGGCGCAAAGGAAACCGTCCAAGGCGTGCTTTATCTGGTGGAAGAGAAGACGCGCGATGTCACGCTGCGTCAGGAGTTGATTGCCGCAAACGCAGCGAAGGACCAGTTCCTGGCACAACTATCTCACGAGTTGCGCAGTCCTCTCACGCCTGTGATCGCCATGGTGGGAGAACTTGAAGCCGAGGTGCCGGATTCCAAGCCGGTCAAAGAGGCGCTTGAAGTCGTCCGCCGAAATGTGGAGTTGGAAGCACGCCTCATCGACGATTTGCTGGACATCACTCGCATCTCGAAAGGCAAACTTCAACTAAGCTTCGAACCCATCTCCATACATCAAATCCTCCAGCGCGCTTACGAGATATGCCGCAACGAAATCGAGGCGAAAGACCTCGAAGTGAACTTTGCACTTCGCGCGGTTCGTACCTATGTGAAAGGAGATCCAGCACGCTTGCAGCAGGTTTTTTGGAACCTGATCAAGAACAGCGTCAAGTTCACCCCGGAAAAAGGGCGCATTACGATCGAAACCCTGAATCCGGCGCCGGACAAAATCGAGGTGCGCGTTACCGACACCGGCATTGGCATTGAATCCGAGACGATCGATAAAATCTTTGACGCATTTGAACAGGGGCAAAGTGATATCACCCGTCGGTTTGGAGGCCTCGGCCTCGGTCTAACGATTTCCAAGACCTTGATCGAGGCGCATGGCGGACTGATTCGCGTCCGAAGCTCCGGAAAAAATCAGGGCGCTATTTTTACAGTCGAACTAGACACCATTGAAAGCCCTATTCAACGCGATGGGCACGGGGAGGACCGACCAACTGATCGGAAACCGGATGCCGCTGTTGCAAATCACCGGCGCCTCCTGCTGGTTGACGATCATTACGACACCTGTCTCGGCATGAAGAGAATGCTGGAACGTCGCGGCTATCAGATAACTGTGGCCCATTCCGCGGAGCAGGCTGTGGAGCAAGTCCGCACACAAGAATTCGACCTGCTCATCAGCGACATCGGATTGCCCGATCGCAGCGGCTACGAGTTAATGCGCGAGGTGCGGCTCAACACACGTTTACCAGGGATCGCTTTGAGCGGTTTTGGCAGCGAACAGGATATTAATCAAGCTAGAGAAGCAGGGTTCGCTGAACATCTGACGAAGCCAATTAATTTTGAGCGCTTGGAGAAAACGATCCAGAGTCTGCTCTCGTGACTCGTGAGAAACGACAATCCGTTCTGCGAATCTAGGTCGCAGGTTCGCAATCGTCCGATCAGATCCAGTTATTCGCCAGCGTGTGCGCCAACCTCTGGACTAACCTTTCGCTCTTCCGCTTCTTTTAATTGCCTGGAGAGCTTTTCCACGCGTTGCCGCATGATTTTACCCGCCTTGAACTTCACCGTCGCACGCGGCGGAATTACGAAACTGCTCCCCGGTTGATTAGGGTTTCGTCCGATCCGCGGTCTGGTAAGGCGCGGGAGGAACACGCCGAAGTTTCTCAACTCAACCGGAATGTTGTTGGCCAGGCTGTCTGTGATTTTATCGAGCGTCTTTTGCACTACATCGAAGACCTGATGCTGAACCATCCCAGTCTGATTGCTGATCGACACCACAATGTCGCGCTTGGTTAATTTCGCCATATCTATTTAAGTATTCGTTCCTTGTGACTCTGCCGGTGGCCAAATTAAGCACAAAAAAGCAATTTTTTGAATTCGGAATTTCAAGGCTTCAATTGGAAACGTTAGGCGAGGTGCGCCGTCGCCACACTTCGCGAGCTGGTGGCGCGGCGTAATATTGCGGAGCAATTTCATGCGCGGTGCGGAAATGGACTTTCGCCACTTCGTGCAATGCCTGTGGCCCGTTCAGTTCGACTAACTTTTTTGCAGTCTGTTTCACCCCGGCAGATACGCCGCGTTCCAAGCGCATACCGAGTTCTTTGCTTTTGCGCTCGAGCCAATTGATGAATCCCTCACGCGCTATGATCGACGCCGCCGCCACGGCGATGTCGGATTCCGCTCGCGGCCGTTGCTCAAGGATAATGTTACGCCCATGCCTCATCAAGGACTCCTTGATTACGCGTGCGTCGGCGAACTGATCCGATAAAGACCGCGGGCAGCCCGGCTTTCGCGCCAGCAAATTCTCGATCACCCGTGCGTGTCCCCATCCGAGGAGCCGGTTTAAATTGGCGAACTTCTCGTATAACTCGTTGTACTTCGCCGGGCCGATCAGGACCATTTCCACCAGACCTTGTGAAGTTTTCCGAATCGTGTCCGCCAGCGCGCGAATCCGCGCATCGGAGCTGATCCGCTTGCTATCGACGACCCCGCTGTCCAGAAGCTTGCGCGCGATACCACGATCAACGTAGACCCCCGATATAACCAAGGGACCGAAGAAGTCGCCCTTCCCGCTCTCGTCGACACCGAAATGCGGTTCGAACATTTCGGGCGAGTGCACTTCTTCATAGCCGAGCTTCGCTTCCCCGAGAACTTTCGGCTCCAATTCAAACTGGACGAACTCCTCGATGCCCCGGCCCTGCACCAGCACCTTTGGCCCTTTCTCGTAAACCGCCACGCTCAGCTTGTTCTTTTGCGCAAAAAAAATGGTCCAATCCTTCGGCGCGAACTCGAATCCTGACTCCTCGAGCAAACCGCGAAGCTTTCTCACTTGCTCAGGCGAAAGTAGATGAGTGTAAGAATTCATTTCGGAAAACGCCGAACGCTCAACGCTCAACGCCCAATGCTCAACTCTGAATTCGGCATTGGACGTTCAGCGTTCAGCGTTGGACGTTCGCTTCCAAACCGTGACATCGCCAGAAAACCTTCCCGTTTTTCGCCGCTCTCTTGTTCGCTGGTATCGTCGGTATGGGCGCGATCTCCCCTGGCGCCGGACCCGCGATCCGTACGCAATCCTCGTTTCCGAGTTCATGCTCCAGCAAACGCAGGTGGCCGCCGTGATTCCGTATTATCACAAGTGGCTTCGCAGGTTTCCCGATTTCGCCTCGCTCGCGCGCGCTTCGGAAAATGAGGTGCTTCGCGCCTGGCAAGGCCTCGGCTATTACGCTCGCGCGCGAAATCTCCACGCCACAGCAAAAACGGTTCTGGATCGACATGGCGGAAATTTCCCACGAGGCATCGAGCAAATCCGACAACTTTCCGGAGTCGGGAAATACACTGCCCATGCCGTCGCCAGCTTTGCTTTTAATCAATCCGTTCCGATCGTCGAAGCGAACACCGGTCGCGTTGTGGCCCGGCTTTTCAATCTGCGCCAATCAATCGATTCCAATCCGGGCCGTCGAACACTTTGGCAACATGCAGCGAGCCTTCTCCCAAAATCCGATGCCGCGACTTTCAACTCCGCACTTCTCGATCTTGGCGCGCTCGTTTGCATAGCTCGGAAGCCGAAATGCGATGTGTGCGCAGTCAAAACGTTTTGCCGCGCAAAAAACCCGGCTTCACTCCCAATAAGGAAGTCGCGGCCCGAAACGAAACGATTCATCGAGACGCATGCATTAATCGTCAGGCGCGGCCGGATTCTCCTCGAGCAATCCCGCCAGCGCTGGCGCGGAATGTGGATCTTGCCGCCGCTTGAACCTAACTATTTAGAGCAGCCGCATTTGCAGGTATGGCCAGTTTATGAGTCCATCTTTCCGTTCACCCACCATCGAATCACCCTTTCTGTCTATCAACGGTCTGCGCCAAAGCGAATAGCTCCCGGACAACATTGGTTTGGGTCGACCGAAGAGGTCGCAATGCCTTCACCGCACCGGCGAGCGATCGACGCGCTCACAGAAGGACGCCGATTTCTCAGTGCAACACCAGCAGCACAAAAGTCCCGGCAACGGTAGTTAGAATCGTGATGGGAATGCCAAGCCGCGCGTAATCCCAGAAGCCAATTTCGAGATGTTCCCGCGCGGATTCCACAACGATCATATTCGCAACCGAACCGACAATTGTAAGGTTGCCGGCGAAAGTCGTCGCCAGCGCGAGCACTTTCCACATCAGCGCAGGATCGGCAAAATGCGGGATCCATTTTCCCGCCACGAGAACAAACGGCACGTTGGAAAAAATGTTTGAGCCCGCCACAGAAAACCAAGTTAGATTCCAAGCCTGCGCTGTGGCGTACGCCCCGAACATCGGCTGCAGATGGCGATAAATCGCATCGGGTAAGCCTGTGTCGCTCAGTCCCTCAATTACCACGAACAACGCTGCAAAAAAGACAAGCAAATGCCAATCGACAAGCTTAAGAACCTCATGCGTGTCGCGGCGCGCGAGCACCATCACCAGCGCCGCGCCGGCAAGCGCTGTCCATGCCAGGTTTAATCCCGCAAGGAAACAGACGAAGATCGACACAAAAACGATGCACACGATCGCGAACAGACCGCGATCGAGCTTCTGAATAGGATGAGCTTCCCGGCTGATCGCAGCCTCGCGCAGCACGTTGCGAAAACCGAAACTCACAATCCCAAAATTGATCGCCAATCCAACGAGCGCCGCGGGCACGAGCGATCACGCGAATTCGGAAAACGGAATGCGCGAAAAATGCCCGATGATCATGTTTTGCGGGTTTCCCACTAGTGTCGCCACGCTGCCGATATTGGCGCTGGTTACCAGTGCAATGAGAAACGGCAGCAGCGGAAGTTTACCGCGGCGGATGACTGCAACCACCAACGGCGTCAGCATCAAACAGATCGTATCGTTGACAAGCAGTGCGGATAGGATCCCCGACGTAAGCGTCAGAAAAAGCAACAGTCGTTGCGGCGTGTGCGAGAACTTCAGGACGATGTCGGCCGCCCATTCGAAAAAGTGTGCGAGGTAAAGATACGACGAGATCAGCATCATTCCGAGCAACAAGACCAGCGTGTCGTAGTTAACCGCGCGATACGCGCGTTCCGGCGTCATTACGCCAGTCGAAACCATCAATACTGCTCCGAGCAAAGCAGCAGCCGGCCGGTTCAAAGGCAAAATCTTCAGCTGTCGCCCACTGATTAGCACATACGTGATCACGAAGATGACCGTCGCGACGATTTCCTTTTGCCAGTGATTCACGGGCGTCCATAACGGATGGCGTGGCGCTTTTCAATTCACGTGCCGCGCTGTGGTTTCCAGTCAGGGTTGAGCGTTGAAACGTTTACGTTTCTCTGCGATAAGCTTGCACTGAGATATGCGAAGCATGACTGGATACGGTCGCGGCGAGACCGATCACGAGGGAACAAAATTTACTGTCGAGCTAAATTCCGTGAACCGGAAGCAGAGCGA
>JBARMF010000382.1:0-2474 GCA_049802315.1 Candidatus Udaeobacter sp. | reverse complement strand
GATTCAGGCAAGGCAGATCGCGACTGCGTAGTCGCCGATTTTACCGTTACGATTGGTTATGCGAAGCCGGGTCTCGTCGCTGACGGCGCGGTGAATTATGTGGGCCGGATCGAGATTGTGCCGCTCGCCGAATTGCGGCCACCGAAAACGAAACCGAAAGAAATCATTGCCAGCCCCACCGCTTTTCGCGCTTTGCTGCCGAGACGCAAATATAGCTCCTACAAGAATCAATTTGGCCGCGTCGGCGTGGTGGCCGGCTCCAAAGGATTCGTCGGCGCGGCGCTGATGGCTTCACAAGGTGCGCTCAGGGCCGGCGCTGGATTGGTAGAAGTTTTTGTTCCCGAAGAAATCTATGAAATCGTAGCCGGCGCGGCGTTCATGGAAGCAATGGTAAAGCCAGTCGCGTCGTATCGTCAGTTACTGAAGGAGAAAATTGACGTCTGGGCCGTGGGTCCGGGTCTTGGCAAATCGCGCGCGGCGGAGATCCTTGAGCTCGTTGAAAAAGTGAAGCAACCCATGGTGCTCGACGCCGATGGGCTGAACATCGTGTCTGAGAAGATTTCGGTGCTCCGGCGTTGCAAAGGCAAACGGTTGCTGACCCCGCATCCCGGCGAAATGAAACGGCTTTTTCCCGATGACCAACAATCGCGCGGCAAAACAGCAACGAAATTCTGTGGTCGTTTTCCGGTCACACTTTTGCTCAAAGGCAGTCGCACCATCGTCGCTGAACGCGGTCGACCGTTGAGCTACAACACGACAGGTGGCCCCGGCATGGCCACCGGGGGTATGGGCGACGTTCTTACCGGAGTCTGCGCTGGTTTGCTGGGGCAAGGTCTGTCGCCTTACGATGCTGCGCGAGTCGGCGCATGGATATGCGGTCGCGCAGCGGAGATGGCAATCTTCAACGGCAACCAGAGCGAGCAATCGCTGTTGCCGCGCGATGTTCTCGATCATCTGGGCGACGCGTTCAAGGAACTGTAGAGCGTCTGTGTCAGACGCCGTGAAATGCATCGGCGTCCGGCCGGTCGGCTTTTCCTGCTTTCCTGCTTTCCTAATTCATAGATTCTTTGGGAGTGGCAAAATTTGTTCTAATCGGCAGCGGATTGTCAGGGGGTTTGCTCGCGGCATATCTGGGACGGCGCGGGTACGAAGTTGATCTCTACGAGCGGCGCGCTGACCCGCGCGAAGGGAACATCGTCGGCGGGCGCTCGATCAATCTGGCGATTTCGACACGCGGGATTCACGCGCTGGAACAGATCGGGATCGCCGAGGAAGCATTGAAACACGCGATCCCGATGCGCGGCCGGATGATTCACGATAGATCCGGCGAGCTGCATTTTAGCCCGTACGATGTCGATCCGAAAAAATGTATTAATTCGATCGGACGCGCAGCGCTCAACACCACGGTTATCGAAGCGGCACAGCGCTATCCAAACGTTCGCGTGCGTTTCAATCACAAGTGCACCGGAGTCGATATCGACTCCGCGCGTGCTCATTTGGAAACGGAAAACGGCGCGGTAACCCAAGGGGGCGACGCAGTGATCGGCGTCGATGGCGCTTTCTCCGCAGTACGCAATTCGATGCAGATCGAGATCGCCAAATTTGAATACGACGAAAGTTATCTCGCTCACGGCTACAAGGAATTAACCATTCCGCCCGGGCCGGACGGTTCATGGCGAATGGAAAAGAACGCGCTTCACATCTGGCCACGGAAAAGTTTCATGATGATCGCCCTGCCTAATCCAGACGGGTCATTCACCTGCACGCTATTTTGGGAATTCGAAGGACCTCGCAGTTTCGCCACAACGAAGACCGATGACGACGTGCGCCGTTTTTTCGAGGAGGAGTTCCCAGATGCCGTATCGCTCATGCCAAGTTTGCTCGACGATTTTCGGAATAATCCAACGGGTTCGCTCGTGACTATTCGCTGCGCGCCGTGGTTTTACCGGGACAAGGTTTGCCTCGTCGGCGATGCCGCCCACGCGGTCGTACCATTTTATGGCCAGGGGATGAATGCCGCCTTCGAAGATTGCGTCGTGCTGGATGAGTGTCTTGAAGAATTTCCCGAGGACCGCCAACGCGCATTCGCCGAATACTTTCATCGCCGAAAAGAAAACGCCGATGCACTGGCCGATCTTGCGATCGGGAATTTCATCGAGATGCGGGACAAGACCGCGTCGAAAACATTTCGCACGAAAAAGAAACTCGATCACGCGCTGGAAGCTGCGCTGCCCGGAATATATCTGCCGCTCTACACGATGGTCACTTTCACAAGGATGCCTTACGCAAAAGCTGCAAAGCGGGCCCAGATCCAGGATTCACTGGTGTATGCGAGCCTTTTACTAACCGCAGCGATCTTGGTCGCAACGATGCTTTGGTTATTCGCAACCTGAGCCAGCAGGAAATCCGTTGCAGAAAATCAGCCAGACCGATTAATCTCGCCGCATGAATTTCAAGTATTTTCCAACCTCTGT
>JBARMF010000381.1:0-3479 GCA_049802315.1 Candidatus Udaeobacter sp. | reverse complement strand
TGAGGAATGCGAGGACATGCGTGCTCATGTGCCAGCCGTCGGCCAGCAAAGCCATGGAGTGGGACATCAAACCGGCCGCGATCTCGACGATCATCATCGCGGCAGTGATGCCGATCACGATGCGCGTACGCCGTTCCGCGTGCGAAAAATCCGGCACGAAATCGTGTCGCTTACGGAAACGGGAATGATCAACCCGATGCATTACTAACCACCTTAGAATGTCATTCTAAGTGAAGCGAAGAATCTCTGATCATTTCCGAACCGATCGTCACAGAAACAAATCAGAGATGTTTCGCTTCGCTCAACATGACAGAGTGATATTTCGCGCTACCAATCGCGATGCTAAAAAATCGTAAGCGAGTGTTCCGTAGAAACCGCGCCTCTGACGGAATTGTGGTGCGTCCCACAGTGTTATTGTGAATCCTGCATTGCGCCGGAACGAGCTCGCCAATGCTGCCACAACGCAAAAAACGAAATCAAAATTAGTATCGCCCCAAATGTGCAGACGATCGCTGCGCCCGATGGCAGGTCCCACCAGAAGGAAAGGAACAGACCGGCGATTCCACCGAGCCACGCGATGATCCATCCGATGAGCAAGCGGCGACTGATTCTCGCCGCCAGATTGATTCCGCAAACCGCTGGGACAATCAGATAACTAAAGACGAGCAAAACACCGGCAATGCGAACGAAGCTTGTCACCACCAGACCGAACACCGCGTAGAAGAGAAAATCCCACCAGCGCACCCGCAGACCTTTTTCGTAAGCCGCACCGCGATCGAACGAAACCAGCAGAAAATTGCGCCGCAAAAGGAAATGGAAGACACCGACAGCGACAAAAAGAGCGAAGCATTTCCAAACTTCATACGGCGTTACGAGCAGAATATTTCCGACAAGCATGTTCTTGATTTCCTCGTCACCTTCCGCCGCGCGACTTAGAAGCAAGACCGCGGCCGCGGCCGCCACAACATAAGAAATTCCAATGACCGCTTCCTGCGGGATTTGGCTCGAACGTTTTCCGGTCACAGAAAAGATCGCTGCTCCGATCAAGGTAAATCCGAGCGCGATGCCGAAAGTGGCCCAGCCTTGAAGATCAAGATGGAATAGAACTGCGAGACAAATTCCAAGCGACGCCATTTGCGCCATGGCGATGTCGATGAAGATAATGCCGCGCTGCACAACATGCAGGCCGAGATAAACCAGTAACCACGGTAAAAGGATGCAGGCCACGATCGGCCAAAACATTACTTCCCACATAACTACTTAAGCGCCGCCGCGAGGCGCGAAACAAGCGTGTCCATCAACTTCACGTAGCTGTCTGTGCCGGACAGACCGCCGGGGAATTGTGAAAACTCCACAACTTTGGCGCCAGTCGCACTTGCCACTTTCTCAGCGATTCGCCGATCATGAAACGGCTCGACAATGATCGCTTTGATGTGCTGCGCTTTCATTTGCGCAATGACTTCGGCGAGATGTGACGGTGAAGGCGGAATTCCAGGCTTCGGCTCAAGAAAAATATCGATGTTCACACCAAAGCGGTGAGCGAAGTATGGCCACGAATCGTGATATGCAACGACGTGTTGCCCGTGAAATGGCAGCAGGGCGGTGCCCCATTCCTGTAGCTTCGCGTTGACGGCCGCCTCAAACTTTTTGTAGTTCGCTTCGTAAAATGCGGCGTTCGGCGGATCGAGAGCGGAAAACGATTGCGCAATATGCTGTGCGATCGCCTTTGCGATGATCGGGTCCACAGTAAAATGCGGATTGCCAAGCGCATGCACGTCACCCGCGGCGCGCGTGACGTTCGTCGGCACGTTCATGAGGTGGATGCCCTCCGATGCCTGCACGCGTCCTGGTTTGCCGATCTCGATTTTCGGGTTCCTGGCGTTTTGCAGAAGTGGTGGTAACCAGCCGATTTCGAGCTCTGCGCCGCCATCAATCAGCACATCGGCATTGCGCAATGAGACTACAAAGCTTGGTCGCGCATCGACAAAGTGGGGATCTTCAGTGGGTTTCGCGAGGACCGTTACGTTGACCTTATCGCCACCGATCTCGCGCGCGAGTGAGCCGAAATCCGGCAACGTCGCGACTACGTTTAGTTTGGCCTGCGCCGTGAAGGCGACAGTGGTAATTGCAGACAATAAAAGAATTTTTTTCATGAGTTAAAACTTGTGGGCGCCATGGGCGCCGAGAATGAATTCCCACTGGAGAAAGACCGACTCAACCTCCCGTGGGGAAAGGAAAAAGTTCTCCTCCAGGAAATCCTGGTTGTACTGCAAACGAATTTTTGAAAATTCAGTCGGATACCATGTCAGATCTGCGCTGAGCCGCCAGCGTGATTGTCGGTCGAGGTCATCGGTATACATGGAATCCTGCATGTGGACATAGTCGCCACGAACGCCGGCGACCCATCCTTTTTTAAATCCCCACAGCACCTGCGAATAGAAACCCCAGTCATGAAATGTTTCCGCGACAGGAAAAGAATCATCGGCGCCATGACCGGCTTGGAAACGGCGATACATGACTTCCGTTTGCCATTTTACAAAGGGAAAACCGCCTTCCGCATGCGAGCTCTTCCACTTGTAAAGAAGGTCTGCGCCGTAGATTTGAGTTCGTGAATTCGCGCCCGTTTCGTTGGAACCGAACGCTCCCGAAACTCCCGCCAGCACCGTTTGGGTGTCGCTCAAGTTAAAAGAATTTTCAAAGCGCGGGACCCAGACGAAATCCTGCAAGCCGCGCGCCTCGCGATCGGTCGTTACCCGATCGAAAAACATTCCGTTGTCACCGGGGTTCCGGAATGAAAATCCCGTCTCGCCGCGTCCGTTTTGCGATGCGAAGACCAACTGCGAATACCACGGCAGAGGCAGCGTCCAGGAAGCTTGCGCCCCGACGCCGCGCAACCCGTCGGGGCCCAAAAACAACCCGTTGACGAGCGGCGAGTCTGCGAAGTCCCAGGTGTGTGGATGCGTCGGGTTCAGCCGGCCAAAGTCGGCGAAGAACTGTCCGGCTTTCAATTGCAGATTGTATGGGAGGCTGCTGGTTTGCAGGAAAGCTTCCTCAAGTTCGACCTCGGTTTGGTTGTCGTTATCCAAAAGGAAAACGATGTTCGCAAACCCTTGGAAGTACGGATCGACTGCGCCGTCAAACGCCAGCTCGGTGTTGCGCGCATTGAAGCCGCGCTGTTGCGGGTCGTGGTCGCCGACCTCGATGTCATTCAGATTGGCGGCGCTGGAATAGGCCAGCGCGAAGACGCTGTCGAGCGAGATGTTCATGTAAGCTTTGCCGCCACCGATAGTGATCGGCTGCGTCAACGATGCCCCGGCACCCGTGCTTGAGATTGTTTCCGGTGCCGATGTTACAACCGACGTGTCGGTGGTTGGGAAAGCTTCTGACGTAAGGGCACCTGCTGCGCCCGGCGCGGGTGACGGGGCGGAACTCGCTGATGAAACGACCGAAGTGTCCTCGGTTGGAAACTGTGGCGCCGC
>JBARMF010000380.1:0-10787 GCA_049802315.1 Candidatus Udaeobacter sp. | reverse complement strand
TGTTTTGCGCGCCGTTGATGAGGCGGATCGTGCTCGTGCCAGCGGTTGCCGAAGCGGTAGTGTTCGAAATCGTCAGCGAATTGCCGCCCGAATTCAAACCATCAATGGTCACGTTGTCCGCGCCGTTCAGATCAATCAACGGGCTGCCTGCCACAATCGCGCCGGAGATCGTTCTCACTCCGGTTGGCGTGATCAGAACCAAAGTGTAGTTCGCAGACCCAACACCACTCGCGTTCAAAACAGCCGATGCCGTCTCGGTGGTATCGGCGCACACTCCAATGTTGATGACGCCGGTGTGGGTGCCCGCGTTAATCGCATCAAACGCGGCTTTCAGCGTTGTGTAGTCAGCGTTATTTCCGCTATTGGTGGCTTCTACTCTGACGTTGCCGGCACCACAGGTGACCTCCGGCAGCTCCAAATATTGATCCTTCGACGTTGCGCCGACGACAGCAGAAGATTCAGCGGGCAGATAGCCAAGGTCTTGCACTTCCGGATTCTGCGATACCGGCACTTTTGGCGTTTTCGTGACCTCGTCGCTTTTCGGCGCTGCACCTTGCAGATCCGGCTTCGCAGCTATTGCTAGTCCTGATTTGGATTCGGCGGGTTTGGAGCTGGAGTCCAACGCGATCGCTGGCTTAGCCATGCTTTGCCTGGCAGTCCCGCGACTGCGGGACTGTGCCAGAGCGAATGGAATTGCGCAGACGCCTAGAAGCAGAAGCAGGTAAAACGCACTTCGAATTAAATGCGCTTTGATGGTGGGATTAATTTGTTTTTTCATGGGAATTGTCCGGATTGATACGGAGGCCGCGCCGCGATATGCGGACGCCGCGCCATGGCGTGATCGCTTTGTGATGTGTTCTCGGGGATCGGCTTCAGAAAGGTTCCTAGTGGAGCAGCGGTTTTAGTCGAAGCGCCGAAAACGTGTCAATAGTATTTTTAATAAAATTGAAAAAATAGTAGCCGGACTCGGCCCTACATCCGGGAGCACTATAACTGCTTCGCTGCGTGCCACCCCGAAGCTGTCGAGAAGGCGGGTGCGGAGCGCTCCGGAACAGGGAGTCGCGGGTTTCGTCGCCCACAAGGGCGACGGTTACAGGGGTGATCTGGCCAGGGCGCCGCGTTGGTGTGCCCTTGCAGTTGCAGTTGGCGTGGTTAACCCCTGGGCTGGATCATCGCCCGGCGGCAACCGATCTCGGATCACCGATCACTTCTCATCCTGGCCGTGGCCCTGGTGTGGGACGCGGTCTGGGCGTCGGCCCGGATCGCGGCGTGGGCGTCGGCCTTGGCGTAGCGGTCGGAGTGGCGCTCGGCGTAGTAGTTGCCGTAGCGGTGGCTGTCGGTGTGGCCGTAGCTGTAGCCGTAGCCGTGGCACTCGCTGTAGGCGTAGCAGTAGCCGTGGCCGTAGCTGTAGGCGTCGGTGTCGGGCCACCGGTTGGTGATACACGAACGAAATAGACATCTTGTTCGTGCTGACCACTGCCCGGGTTAAAATTGAAGGTCGCGGGGTAGGCGACGTTCCCTCCCGTGTTATCCGAAACGATGGTAATGTAATCGCCTATCTTGTTCTGCACCGGGTATCCTTCGAAAGGCGTAAAAGGAGCGCTCACTGCGACGTTAGGCGCCCATGTGACGCCGCCATCCGTACTAAAAGAATAGAACAACTGTGAATCCGTGTTATTCGCAGCGTTGCGCGAGTCCAGCCACACAGAATCGATGCGTCCATTGGGGGCTACCGCCAGCGTGCCAAACCAGTGCCACTTGTTATGATTAATGGGATCGTCGTTGATTCGGTGCGGCGCGCTAAAAGTTAACCCGCTGTCGGTGCTGCGCACGAACATCACGTCGGTGCCGGTACTGAAGCCGGTTGGTTGTACACTGGCGACCATGTAAACATTATTGTTAGTAGGACCGCCGGAACGATCCACTGCCAGGAACACCTGTCCCGCCAGGCCGCCTGGATTAATTGTATCGCCGAAATCGAGACTGCCGCCAAGGCTGACCTGAGTGACTTGGTCAAACGTAGGCGTGACTGCCGGGTTCTGCGCATTGGTGGAGCGGAGGCACCAAAACGGGCTGGTAAAGTTGGCCGCGCCGCCGACGAAGAGATTGCCGTTTGAATCCACATCCAGCGTTCCCCAGACAGGCGAGTTCGGAAGAAAGACTGGACTCATCCATGTGGCGCCGTTGTCGGTGGAGCGACTGAACTGCCTGCCGCCCCAATTGTTGCCAGACGTGCTCCAGAGTTGATACTGGAACCCGTGACCTGTGCCGTTCGTCCGATCTATCGTGAACCATTGTTTGTCGCCTCCGCTCACGTCACCAGATGTTAAACGCGTCCAGGAACTGCCACCGTTTATTGAGCGCCAGATATCGTCGTAGAATGTCTCCCGAAGGCTAAGGTAGGAAAAATTCCCTGTGTCATCCGAGTCCAACACCGGGTCGCTGCGAAACACGTTATTTTCCAAGATGCCCGGAAACATCCAAGTGACGCCGGCATCGGTGGTGAAGCCCCAGCCGCCCTGCCGGAAGTCGGACTGCACGCTATTGAATTGCCTCCAGCCGATTGTCATTTTGTTGCCATCCGTGGGATCCACCGCAATTGACGGTTCGTTCGCCGCGTCTCCGAGAATGTTGTTCCCTTGCGCATCGACATTCACCTGATAGCTAATGAACACCCCATACGGCGAGATCATCCGTGGCGACATTCCCAGCCGGTAGATGTAGGCCGGTGGCATGTTGTATTTTTCGAGGGGCTCGTTCGGGTTTAGCTTCGATTTAGCTGTTTGTCCCGAGGCGTTGGCAATTGATGCGAGTGAGAGGAGCAAAAGCGGCAGGCTGTTCGCTGATATGGTGGAGAATCTCATGAGGTGTGAAGTGGTTGGAGTGTTGAAGTGATAAAGCGCACGCGACTCATGATTCCCGATTCGTCATCCCGAATCGCTGCGCTGGCGCGGTTCCCTAATTCAGAACAGCAATCCTGTCGAGAATTATCTCCGATTAATTGCTGACTAGATTGATCGGAAGTTCGCAATGCGCACGCGTTGAAAGATTTCTCTTGTAGCGTCTCACTTTGTCGAGGCGCGGGCCATCTGCAAGCACGGGTAAAGAGCGCCGTAGCTACGGCCGGGGTAGCGGCGTGGGTCGGGCTCTCGGTGTCGGGACAGATCTCGGGGTCGGCGTCGGTCTGGGAGTGGCAGTAGCTGTTGCCGTTGATGTCGCCGTAGGTGTGGCAGTGGCAGTAGCTGTAGCCGTGGACGTAGCCGTCGCTGTGGCTGTAGCGGTAGCTGTGGCAGTCGCTGTTGCCGTAGCCGTAGACGTTGGGGTTGGACTAGCTGTAGCCGTCGGCGTGGGCGTAGCACCGCCCGATGGAGATACCCGCACATAATAGACGTCTTGTTCGTGGCCGCCAACGGCATTTGGATTAACGTTGAAGGTCGCAGCGTACGCCACATTGCCTCCGGTATTGTCTGACACAATCGTGATGTAGTCGCCTATCTTCTGATTATTCGGGAAACCTGCCTGAGGGTTGAAGGCATTACTCACTGCAATGTTAGGTGCCCAGGTAACACCACCATCAGTGCTCCAGGTATAGAACAATTGCGTGTCGGTATTGTTTGCGGCATTGCGCGAATCCAACCATACCACGTCGATGCGTCCATTGGGCGCTACGGAAGGCGTGCCAAAAATGTGCCACTTATTATGGTTAACAGGGTCGTCGTTGATCCGAATCGGTGCGCTAAACGTTTGTCCGCTGTCAGTGCTACGGGCGAACATCACATCGGTGCCGTTGCTGGCACCGAATGGTTCGACGCTTGCCATCACGTAAACGTAATTATTAGTAGGACCGCCGGACCTGTCCACTGCCACGAACGTCTGCCCACAAAGTCCTATACCATTTATGCCGCCTTGGATGAGATCGCCACCCAAATTGACCGAAGTAACACGGTCGAAAGTCGGTGTGACGCCAGGGTTCTGTGCATTGGATGAGCGAACGCAGTAAAACGGGCTCCCGCCTCCGGCAAGAAAAAGGTTGCCGTTTGTGTCCACGTCCATCGCTCCAGTATCGGGAGAGTTCGGAATATTTATCGGACTTTGCCAGGTCACCCCGCTGTCAATCGAGCGGTTAAACTCACCGAAATCACAAGCGAAAAAGCCAGTCCAAAACTGATATAAGAATCCATGACCTGTCCCGTTAGTCGTGTCGATCGTAAACCACTCCTTGTCGCCTCCATGCCCAGCTTCGTCGGGCGACTGCTCCATGAACGTTTGGCCGCCGTTTGTTGAGCGCCACACATCATCGCAAAAAAACGACTCTGCCTGCGTCGATTGAAGGCTGAGATAGAAAAAATTGCCTGCTTCATCGGACTTCGTCACTGGGTCGCTTCGGAAGATGTTATTTTGCAGAACCCCTGGGAACGTCCAGTGCATGCCGGCATCGGTGCTATAACCCCAGCCTGCTTGCCGGAAGTCCGATTGGATACTGTTGAACTGCCGCCAGCCGATCATCATTTTATTGCCATTTGTCGGATCGACGGAAATCGAGGGCTCGTTGGCAGCATCTCCCAGGATATTGTTGCCATTTGCATCTACGTTCGCCTGGTAACTGACGAACACTCCGTGCGGCGAGACCATCCGCGGCGAAGTCTCTATTTTTCGAGGAGGAGCCGGTGGATTATTGTATTTCTCCAGCGGCTCAAGGAATGGCGGCCTGTGTATCGGCGCCAGCTTTTGTCCTGAAACGCTTGTAGGCGAGAGTATCCAAGTTAGACCAAGAAACAGACTTGCAACTGAAATAGTGGAGAATTTCATTGAGTGGGTTGGAGTTGTGAAGTGTGAAGCGTTAAACCGGCAAGCGACTTGCAAATCCCGAACTTGGAATCCCTGATCGCCGCACGGGCCGTCTTCCCTAACGCAAAACCGCAAAATTGTCGAGGGCTATTCTGCGAAGATTTTGATAACAACATTGAACCCTGATTTCCTGCCTCAGCGGTGGAACGCGTTGTCCTCCGTAAAGGAGCGTGGCCGCGTAAATCGACAAGTTGCCATCACATGTCCGGCGCCTTCTACGCGGCGTTGCTCCCACGGAGCTTTACGCTCAACGCGTTGAAAAAGCGGCTTCGCCGCCTAATATTTTGCGCCCCCGGCAGCCCGCTCTCCATCGTCTTCGGACAAGCCGATTCACCTTTAGCTGGATACGTTTTGGTTCCTATTCAGTTCGTGGCGCAGGCAATCCAACGACGATTTCGCCGATCGCTAGACTACGCGTGTCGCAGAGGAATCAAGGCCTCGGCAGCGGTGTAGGACGGGCTCTTGGCGTCGGCTGAGTCCTCGGCGTTGGCGTGGGTCGAGGACTAGCGGTAGCTGTTGCCGTTGATGTAGCTGTAGCTGTAGCAGTAGCAGTAGCTATAGCTGTAGCTGTGGCCGTCGCAGTCGATGTAGCGGTAGGAGTAGCAGTCGGTGTAGCGGTAGGAGTAGCAGTCGGTGTAGCGGTTATGGTCGCTGTTGCGGTTGCCGTCGGCGTAGCAGTTGATGTTGCTGTCGGAGTGAAGGTCGCTGTCGCCGTCGCGGTAGGAGTCACAATGGGCGTAGGCGAAGCTGTCGCTGTCGGCGTTCCCGTAGGCGAAGCCGTGGGTGTTGAAGTCGGTGTGGATGTGGAACTAGCTGTAGGTGTCGGCGTCGGTGTAGCGCCGCCCGATGGAAATACGCGCACATAATAGACATCTTCTTCATGTTGCCCCCGGCTCGGGTTAAAGTTGAACGTGGCGGAATAAGCCACGTTGGCGCCCGTGTTGTCTGACACTATGGTGATGTAATCACCGATCTTGTTTTGGTTCGGATACCCCTCGAGAGGGTTGAACGAGTTGCTCACCGCCACATTAGGCGACCATGTGACGCCCGCGTCAGTGCTCCATGAGTAGAATAATTGCGAGTCGGTGTTGTTGGCAACAGAGTTGCGCGAGTCGTGCCACACAGCATCCAGACGCCCATTCGGCGCTACGGAGAATGTGCCGAACCAGTGCCACTTATTGGTAAGGCCGTCGTCATTGATCCTGTGTGGCGCACTGAAGGTTACTCCCCCGTCGGTGCTGCGCACGAACATTACATCTGTTGTGCTTCGGCCCGACGGCTCAACACTGGCCAGCATATAAATGTTGTTGTTCGTCGAACCGCCTGAGCGGTCGATCGCAAGGAACACCTGTCCACAAAGTCCTACTCCATTTATCCCGCCCTGAACGATGGTGCCGCCCAGACTAACAGCGGTGCTTCGATCAAAAGTAGGTGTCTGGCCGCCGATCTGCGCGTTGCTCGAGCGAACGCAGCGAAATGCTGTGCCCCCGCTCCAACCACCAACAAAGACATTACCGTTCGTATCCACGTCCAGGGTTCCATACACCGGTGAGTTAGGAATATTAACAGGCGTCTGCCATGTCACGCCGCCATTGGTGGAACGTTGGAATTGCACTCCATTGCCGCTGCAGTTAGCGCCGTCGTCTGCCTGGTATTGAAAGCCGTGCCCCGGGCCGTTGGTTTTATCGATAGTCAACCATTCTTTGTCGCCCCCGCCAGCGCCTTGATTGCCGGATAGCAGCGTCCATGACTGACCGCCGTTCGTGGAGCGCCATAGGTCGTCGCAAAAGAATGACTCAGCTTGGTTCGACTGGAGACTGAGATAGAAAAATTGGCCGATCTCGTCGGATTTTGTCACCGGATCGCTGCGGAAAACATTATTTTCCAGAACACCGGGAAACGTCCACGTGATACCAGCGTCGGTAGTGTAACCCCAGCCGCCCTGCCGAAAGTTAGAAGTGACATCGTTGAACTGTCTCCAGGCGATCGTCATCTTGTTGCCGTCCGTCGGATCAACCGAAATAGCGCACTCGTTCGCAGCGTCGCCAACGATGTTCTGGCCATTCTGATCAACGTTAACCTGATAACTGATGAACAGGCCGAAGGGCGAGATCATCCGTGGCGACGTCTCCATTGTTTTAGGAAGCGCAGGAGGGTTATCATACTTCTCCAGTGGCTCGTTTAACGGCGCCATGCGAACAGGAGCGAGCTGGGCTGACGCCCCAGGCAACGCAACTAGCAGGATCAGGAAGGGTAAGAAGCGGGCATGTGAAGCTGTGGAAGATTTCATTGGATGGTTGAAGTGGTGAAGCCTTGAACGATTAAAGCGGTCGCGATCTATGACTCATAAATCTCGAACCGTTGAATCGCCCCGCTTCCCTTAATCGAGGACCGCAAGCTTGTCGACAATATTCTGCCTGTGTTTGGCAGCGAAATTGAAACTTAGATTTTTGCTGTAGCCGCCTCGCTATGTCGAGGTGTCGGATTTCCAATGCGACAGAGCGCCGTGACTACAACATCAGCTGCCGGGCAGGGCAAATCAGCCCTACGGCCTCGGCAGGGGCGTGGGACGGGGTCTCGGCGTCGCCTGAGCCCTTGGCGTTGGTGTCGGTCTGGGAGTAGCTGTTGATGTTGAAGTAGGGGTAGCTGTCGCGGTCGAGCTAGGAGAAGCGGTAGCTGTTGCAGTCGGTGTCGCTGTTGCGGTTGCCGTCGGCGTAGCAGTTGATGTTGCTGTCGGCGTGAAGGTCGCTGTCGCCGTCGCGGTAGGAGTCACAATGGGCGTAGGCGAAGCTGTAGGTGTCGGCGTCGGTGTACCGCCGCCCGATGGAAATACGCGCACATAATAGACATCTTCTTCATGTTGCCCCCGGCTCGGGTTAAAGTTAAACGTGGCGGAATAAGCCACGTTGGCGCCCGTGTTATCTGACACCATCGTGATGTAATCACCGATCTTGTTTTGGTTCGGATACCCTTCGAGAGGGTTGAACGAGTTGCTCACCGCCACATTAGGCGACCATGTGACGCCCGCGTCAGTGCTCCATGAGTAGAATAATTGCGAGTCGGTGTTGTTGGCAACAGAGTTGCGCGAGTCGTACCACACAGCGTCCAGACGCCCAGTCGGTGCTACAGAGAATGTACCGAACCAGTGCCACTTAGTGGTAAGGCCATCGTCATTGATCCGGTCTGGCGCGCTAAAGGTTAGCCCGCCATCGGTGCTGCGCACAAACATCACGTCGGTGGTCGATCGCCCGGCCGGCAGCACACTGCACAACATATAGATATTGTTGTTAGTCGCACCCCCGGAGCGGTCAATCGCGAGGAAGACTTGGCCAGCCAGGCCTTCGGGATTAATCGCGCCAGGATACAGCAAACCGCCACCAAGGTTAACAACGGTGTTTCGGTCAAAAGAGGGTGTCTGGCCCGCGATCTGTGCGTTGCTTGAGCGCACGCAGCGAAATCCTGTGCCTCCGGTCCAACCACCGACAAAAACGTTGCCGTTGGTGTCTACATCAAGGGTCCCGTATATGGGTGAGTTCGGAAGGACCACCGGGCTTTGCCAGGTCATGCCGCCGTTTGTGGAGCGTTGAAATGCCGCGCTGGTGAAAGCGCAGTTAGCGCTATCGTTGATTTGGTATTGGAACCCGTGCCCCGGTCCGTTAGTCCTATCGATTGTAAGCCATTCCTTATCGCCGCCCGCGCTTCTGTCGGGCGACTGTTCCGTCCAAGTCTGACCGCCGTTGGTCGAGTGCCATAGGTCGTCGCAAAAAAATGACTGGTTGGCGTCCGATTGGAGACTGAGATAAAAAAATTGTCCAACTTCATTGGATTGCGTCACCGGATCACTGCGGAAGACATTGTTTTGCAGGATACCCGGAAACGTCCAGGTAATGCCGGCGTCGGTTGTATAACCCCAGCCGCCCTGCCGGAAGTTGGACGTAACATCATTAAACTGCCTCCAGGCGATTGTCATCCTGTCGCCGTTTGTGGGGTCAACTGAAATAGAACACTCGTTCGCAGCATCGCCGAGAATGTTCTGGTGATTTGCATCGACGTTCACCTGGTAGCTTGTGAACACGCCAAACTGCGAGATCATTCGGGGCGAAGTCTCTATCTTTCGAGGAGCCGCAGGAGGGTTATCGTATTTTTCCAGCGGCTCATTCAAAGACGACTCGTACACCGGCGCGAGCTGGGCTGACGCTCCAGACAACGTAATTAACAGGATCAGAAAAGGTAGAAGGCGGGCATGTGAAGCTATGGATAATTTCATTGAATGATTGAAGTGTGAAGCCTTGAACGATTAAAGTGGTCGCGATCTAAGACTCATAAGTTTCGAACCGCCGAATCGCCCCGCTTCCCTTAATCGAGGACCATAAGCTTGTCGACAATATTCTGTCAGCGTTTGGCAGCGAAATTGAAACTCAGATTTTTGCTGTAGCCGCCTCGCTCTGTCGAGGCGTAGGATTTCCAATGCGACACGCCGCCGTGACTACAACATCAGCTGCCGGGCAGGTCGAATCAGCCCTACGGCCTCGGCAGGGGCGTGGGACGGGGTCTCGGCGTCGCCTGAGCCCTTGGCGTTGGTGTCGGCCTGGGAGTAGCCGAACCTGTTGACGTCGCAGTGGGGGTAGCTGTCGCAGTTGAGCTAGGAGTAGGAGTAGCTGTTGCAGTCGATGTAACTGTTGCTGTTGCTGTTGCTGTTGCTGTGGGCGTAAAAGTGGCCGTAGCTGTAGGCGTAACAGTAGGGGTCAACGTAGGCGTCGGCGACGCTGTCGCTGTTGCCGTTGGCGTGGGCGAAGCGGTAGGTGTTGGAGTAGGCGTGGAGCCGCCCGACGGCGATACCCGCACATAGTAGATGTCTTCTTCGTGTTGGCTCCGGCTCGGATTGAAATTAAAAGTGGCGGAATACGCCACGTTGCCGCCGGTATTGTCCGAAACAATGGTGATATAATCGCCTATCTTGTTTTGGTTCGGATAGCCTTCCAAAGGATTAAATGCGTTGCTTACTGCCACATTAGGCGACCAGGTGACACCCGCGTCAGTGCTCCAGGAATAAAATAACTGCGAGTCGGTGTTGTTGGCAGCGTTGCGCGAGTCGTACCACACAGCGTCCAGCCGCCCATTCGGCGCTA
Source organism: Candidatus Udaeobacter sp. (assembly GCA_049802315.1). GTDB lineage: Bacteria > Verrucomicrobiota > Verrucomicrobiia > Chthoniobacterales > UBA10450 > Udaeobacter. Next base: position 810 of record JBARMF010000380.1, on the reverse strand, counting down.
TAGAGAATGTGCCGAACCAGTGCCACTTGTTGGTAAGGCCATCGTCATTGATCCGGTGTGGCGCACTGAAGGTTACTCCCCCGTCAGTGCTGCGCACGAACATTACATCTGTTGTGCTTCGGCCCGACGGCTCAACACTGGCCAGCATATAAATGTTGTTGTTAGTCGCACCGCCCGAGCGATCAATCGCCAGGAACAACATCCCATCTAAACCTGCAGAATTTATCCCACCACCAGACAGATCGCCGCCCATATTGATGTTCTGGGTTACGTGGTCAAAAGTCGGTGTCTGGCCCCCGATCTGGGCATTGCTCGAACGAACACAGGAAAACGTGTTCCCTTCTCCGCCGATAAAGAGATTGCCGTTGGTGTCCACATCGAGTGTCCCGTCTGTCGGCCCGCTTGGAACAATGATTGGCGCCTGCCAGGTAATCCCGCCGTCGGTCGAGCGCTGAAATTGGACGCCGTTGCCGCTACAATTAATTCCGTCGCTAGACTGATACTGGAATCCGTGCCCCGGGCCGCCGGTCTTATCGATGGTAAACCATTGCTTGTCGCCGCCACCCGCCAGGCTCTCGGGCTGAAGCTGTGTCCAGGATTGACCGCCGTTTGTTGACTGGTACATGTTCTCACAAAACGTCTGAAGAAGGCTGAGGTAGAAAAAGGCGCCTGTCTCATCCGAATCGGTCACCGGGTCGCTGCGAAAGACGCCAGGTTCCAACACGCCTGGGAAAGTCCAGTGAACGCCGGCATCAGTTGTATAGCCCCACCCACCCTGACGGAAATTGGATGTCACATTGTCGAATTGCC
>JBARMF010000379.1:0-3901 GCA_049802315.1 Candidatus Udaeobacter sp. | reverse complement strand
CTCGTCGCGGAAAACATGTTCGGCGACATCGTCAGCGATTTGTGCGCCGGTCTTGTCGGCGGACTCGGCTTCGCGCCCAGCGCAAATCTCGGCGACAAATACGCCGTATTCGAACCGACCCACGGTTCTGCGCCGAAATACTCAGGCCAATACAAGGTCAATCCAATCGCGATGCTTCTAACAGCGAAGCTGATGTTCGACTGGCTCAATGAAACCGAGCGCGCAACGCGCCTCGAATCCGCCATCTCCCGTGTCATCTCCGAAGGCAAAGTGCGCACCTACGATATGGGTGGTAACGCTACCACGCTCGATGTGGCCAAGGCGATCGCCGATTACGCTGGTTCCTAAGAGCGTGTTGATCCCGAAAGTATTAGCGGCTAGAAAGCAACCAAGGCTTTATGCCGCTAACGTTTGAATGGGATGAGCTCAAGGCACGATCCAATCTTGGCAAACATGGCGTCAGCTTTGAAGAAGCTGCGACGATCTTCAGCGATAGATTATCACTCACGATTCCCGACCCGGAACATTCGATTACCGAAGAACGGCACATCACACTGGGTAGAGCGCTGACCCGTAAATTGCTCGTTGTCGTTCATACCGATCGAGGCGATAATATCCGCGTCATTAGTGCAAGGCGAGCGAGCCGCCGTGAGCGCAAGTTTTATGAAGAAGGCACGTAAACCAGAGCGAAATGGGATGCGGGATGAATACGATTTCTCGCAAGGCAAACGTGGAAAATACGCTCGCCGTTACGCGGAGGGGACGAACGTCGTGGTTCTGGATCCCGACGTGGCTAAGGTCTTTCCTAACTCGAAAGCGGTAAACATATCGCTCCGAAAAATCATCCGTCGCCAGACAGCACAATTGGCGCGGTGAGTTCGTGATTGGTTAAGAGAGCCGCGCGCCACGGAAACCGTACTTTGTGCCAGCTTGCATCAGGACGCGTATGACTACATCGGGCACGTCATTGCCAAAACAGGCTTTCTCTTGGCCTGGAATTAGGAATTACGCTCACGAATCACACGAATTGACGCGAAAGTTTTTAGCCTATTTGCTCCCTTGCCACATTATTTTAGCGTGATTCGCGTGATTCGTGGGCAAACATCCCTCCGCCGAGGCTTCCGCCGACGCTAAAGCTATGGCGTGAAACGCCTCAAGGCTTCGGCACGAAGGGCCAGAAGATCGGGATGAGGATGCTCGCTACGATCCAGAGAAGGATATTGAGCGGCGCGCCGATCTTCGGGAAATCGGAGAAGCGATAACCACCGGCGCCAAAGACGTAGGTGTTGGTTTGATGTCCAATCGGGGTCGCGAAACTGGCTGCGCAACCGAACATGACCGCGACGGCGAACGGTCGCGCGTCGACTCCCATTGTGGCTGCGATTTCGAATGCGATCGGGGTTAAAAGGACCGCGACAGCGTTGTTGCTGATCAACTCAGTGAGCAGCGTCGCCACAAGATATGTAACCGAGAGAGTGACCGCCGGTCCGAAGCGACCGACAGCGCCGGTTACCCCACTGGCAATCAGGTGGGCTGCACCAGTCGTTTCCATCGCGGTGCCGAGTGCCAGCATGCCTAGAATCATGTAGAGGATTCTCCATTGGACCGCTCCGCGCGCCTCCTCGATGTCGAGGCAGCGAGTGACAACAACGAAGATGGCTGCGATCAACGCCAGCGCAGCGAGCGGCAGCACGTGAAACGCACCGAGCACGATGACGCTGCCGATGGCCATGATCGCCAGCGGCGCTTTGTGTCGGCGAAAAGCGCGTTGTGTCGGCTCGGTGAGACTGAGGAAGTCGCGCTCCTGCATGAGGCGATGGATTCCCTCGGCCGGTCCTTGCACGAGAAGGGTGTCGCCAAAGTCCAACTCCACATCTTCGAAATGTTCGCGCAGATTTTCCCCCTGACGATGGACGGCAAGGATATGAACGCCGTATTGCTTGCGAAAATTGAGGTCGCGGAGCGTCTTGCCGAGAAAGGTGGAGCGGTTCCCGAGGATTCCTTCCATCAGGACGGCTTCGCGTTCTCCGGTGGTCGCAACGCCGAGCTCGGCTTCTGATTGGAAAAGCACCCCGGGCATTTCCTTGATTCCCTTGACCCCGGCGACGGGCGTTTCGAGTAGCAATTGGTCGCCAGCGATAAAGCGCAGCCGATCGAGCGGCGTCTCGATCCTCTCACCGTCGCGCACCACGTCGATGATGCGCGCCTCGCGCAACCGGGCGAGCGGCGTCTCGGCGATTGTTTTCCCAAGGAGCGGTGAAGCGTTGCTGATCACCGCCTGAGTGAGAAACAGCCTCGGCATTCCGCCGCCGATGAGAGCCGCGAGACTCTCACGATAAGGCAGGAGTTTGCGAGCAAAGATGAGGAGATAAGTGACCCCGACAGCCGCGTAGACGAGTCCGAGCGGCGTTATTTCAAACATTCCGAACGGCGCGAGACCGCTACGGTGGGCGATTCCGTTGACGAGCAGATTGGTGGATGTGCCGATGAGAGTGCAAGTGCCACCAAGGATCGAGAAATAGGAGAGTGGGATGAGAAGACGCGAAGCTTTCAGGTCGGTGTTACGCGCCAGCGTCAGGACCACAGGCACGAACACCACGACCACTGGCATGTGGTTAACCAGGGCCGAGAGCGGCAACGTCAGAAGCGCGAGAGAGAGTAGTGCCCGCCATTCGTTCTTACCCGCCAGCCGCATAAACACGCGCGCGAGCGAGTCGATCGCGCCAGTGCGCTCGAGTCCCGCGCTCAAGACGAACATGCAACCGATCACGACCGGCGCGCTGTTGCTGAAGACCGCGAGCGTTTCATCCGCGCTCAGGGTACCCGTGACGAGCAGCACTCCCATCGCGCTCAGTGCCACCAAATCAGTCGACGCCCACTCGCGGAGGAAAGCAGTGAAGACCGTCGCCACCAGCACGAAGACGATGATGAGATGAAGAGTGTGCACGCTCATGGCTCAGTCGCAGATTTCACGCCGCGCTGTTTTCGCCGACAATGCCGAGGATAACAATCGCGAAATTGGGCGGAATGCGCGCAGCTACTTCGAGCGCAGGCCAAGGCTGAAGGTGCCCATCGGCTTCGTGTCGGGATGTGGGGTTCGCTTCATGAAGTCGTTTTCGACGTGCCGGCGGAAGTCCTCACCGAGCGCCCCGCTTGCCAAAGCCAAAATGTCGGCAGGCGATGCGCCTGCCCTACAATCGTTAGCCGCGTACTTGGCGGTCGTACTCGGCAACATCGAAATGGCCTTTTGATTCTGCGATTAGTCCGTCGTTATCGATTTCCCAAAGTTCGCAGCCACTGATACGAACGCGATTTCCCGTGCCGCCCGGTCCGCTGTTTGTGCCGATCAACGTCCAATGAAACGCGGTTGCATCTTCGCGCGGCGACAATTTATCGAACCTCACAATCATGTCTGGAAAATCGCGCATGAAGCCGCGCGCGATCGCGGTGATGGCTGCTCGTCCAACTGCCGGCGCGTCATTGTTCACCGTGAGTGAACCGTTCTCGGCGAAAAACGCTGCGACGCTTTCTGGATTCTGACTGCACCACGCTTTTGCATAACGCGCTGCGAAGTCGTTTAACTCGTCACTTGTCACAGGTCACTCGTCACTTTTATTACCGTTCTGACGTGATCAATGGAATCCTGAAGTGCGTCTAGTGCCGCATTGATTTGGGCGGCGTCGAGGTTGACGACGCGCAATGTCTCTGGCGGAAATCGAAGTTTCTCGCTGCGCGCGACTTCTATGAGTGCTGGAAGTTCGGTCGCGAGATGATCGGAGACGCCGATGATCTCCACTTCTTTGTTGATCAACTCAGTGTACGGATGAATCGACATCGATTCGGCGGTTAATCCGACAAGAGCGGCGCGTCCGAGAGGACCGAGACAGAGTACGGCCTGGCG
>JBARMF010000378.1:0-6648 GCA_049802315.1 Candidatus Udaeobacter sp. | reverse complement strand
GTGCAGGTCTGGCTCGTTCGTCAGGCTGAAACTCGCCGTGAGGAGAAGTGACTTCGCCCGGCTGTAAAGGTCGAAAGCCGCCAGATCAGTGGTGGGCGGCTGCTCGATGGCTTTCTTCTCGTTAGGGGAGAGCTTGGCCTGCAACTGATCGGCAATCTCCTTGGCGATCTCGCTTTGGATGGCGAAGACATCGGCCAAATCGCGATCGTAGGTCTGGGCCCACAGATGCGCGTCGGTGCGCACGTCGATCAACTGCGCATTCACCCGCACTTTATTGGCCGCGCGTTGTACGCTGCCTTCCACCACATGGGCGACGCCTAACTCCTCACCGATCTTGCGCAGGTTGCGGGCGACGCCTGTTTTGTACTGCATCACGCTCGCGCGGCTGATGACCTTCACGTCCGCAATCTTTGCCAGGTCCGTAAGAATCTCATCCTGCACGCCATCGGTGAAGAAAGTGTTCGCTTTTTCTTCGCTCAGGTTTTCAAACGCGAGGACCGCGATCGATTTTTCCGGAATGGGTAGGGACGCACCGCCGGGGCGTCCTTCCGTTGTTGTCGGTGATCGGACCGCCCGGCGGTCGGTCCCTACCATTCGAACGACTAAAACGGCGACTACACCTGCAATCACGATCGCTGCGGCAACCGCAACGATCCATTTCGCGCTACTGCTTTTAGCCGGAGCCGCCGCTTTGTGCCGGGCTTCTCGAAACTTCTCCGGAGGTTCGGGATTGCCCAACGGCTCAGCGTAAAGATCAACCAGGTGAAGCCGGACTCCGTGTTTGACCTCCCATTCGCCGAGATCGCGTAAACGCGGGGCCCATTGGCGGTATTGCACCAGATCGGCCGCGACGTGCTGCGAGAAAAGAATGTGCCCGGCATCGCCGCAATCCATCACCCGCTGCGCCATCTTGATCCCGGCCCCGGCATTATTTCTCCGACCGCTCACGTCGGTCACTTCGCTCACCGGCCCGCTGGGAATGCCCATGCGCACCGGAATTTCCGGATGCTTCCGCAGCGCCTCGGCGATCTCGAGCGCGCACCGCGCCGGCTCTTCCGCGCTGTGATGAAAGACCAAGGCCATGCCGTCGCCGGTCCACAGCCTAACGAGTTGCTCATCGGTTGAGTCGCGCACCTGCGCCGTTCCCAGCACGATTTGCGTCAGCTGGGCGAGGCGCTCCTTTTGTTCTTCGATCAGGAGCTGGAGTAACCGACGATGTCGATGAAGAGGACGTGCCCGATCTCGAACTTCGAATCGATCGCTTCTCCAGCCTGCGCACTCATGGCTTGGGAGCGGTTTTCGGCATCACCCCGATTTTTTGCGCGAAGGCGATGAAGCGCGGGTGGTCCTTGTAGGCAAGCAGAAAAGGATTGTAGAGCAGCTCGGTCACACCCGGGTCGTGCGTCGTCCACCCGCGCTCCAGCCACTCGAACATCTTGTCCGGGTCCTTGCGCAAGGCATAAACCGTAGCTATCTGGCTTCCGGACTCATTGGCGTCTTCGTCGATTAGTTTCTTCAGCGCCGCGTCTGCCTCCGCCCGGTCGCCGTTGGCAAAGTGGGCCAACGCCAGTGCGTAGGTCCGCCAGAAGGGATCGGTTTCCTGTTTGGCCAATTCCACAGCGGTGCCGGGTTTGCCGCGCAGAATCTGAATAATCGCCAGTTGTTCGTAATTTGTGGCGGATTGCGGCTGCAACTCGATGGCCTTGTGCAGCGCCTCGTCAGCCTCTTCGTAGCGGCCGAGCGCGGTCCCAACGTTCGCCAGGTTGGATCGGAGGAAGCCGCGTAACGGCTCGAGCGCAATCGCCCGTTGATTGAGTGCGACCGCTTCGTCGAGGTGGCCAAGCTTGGACAGCATTGTGGCGCGATTCGCCATCGCGCTCGCATTCTGGGGCGCGAGCTCGAGCGCGCGGCCGTATTCCGCTTCCGCAGCGCCGAAATCGAAATCGACGACACTCAGGATCCAGCCTTGGGCCGAATGCGCATCGGCGAGATTTGGATCCAGCTCAAGTGCGCGCTTCGCGGTGGCGCGGGCTTTTGCGATCGTCTCTTCTCTTTCTTTAGTCGCAGGCGGGGCGTAGTTGACGGCTAGGTTCACCGCCGCGATCGACAGCTTCGCGTAGGCAAGCGCGTAGCGCGAGTCGAGCCGGATCGCCTCCTCGTAGTAGCCGATCGCTTTGCGGTAATCGTCGGCTGTGCGGCGATTGGAATAGAAATTCCCCTGCAAAAGAGAGTTGTAAGCCTCGACGTTCTGGTTGGAAGGCGTGGCCACGGTCGCCAACTGCGTGGTCTGCCCATTGTTCCCAAGCAGCGCGACCTTGAGTTCCTTCGCCACCGCCTCGGCAATCTCCGATTGCACCGCGAAGATGTCCTTCAGTTCCCGGTCATAGGTTTCCGACCAGACATTAGCGCCGTCGCCCGCTTTGATCAGCGCGACCGCGATGCGCACCCGATCGGCCGATTTCCGCACGCTGCCTTCGAGCAGGTAATAGACGCCAAGCTTTTCGCCGATCGACTTGCTGTCGTCAGTTTTGCCTTTGAACTGAAACGACGAGGTGCGGCCGATGACCTTGAGGTTGTGCAAACGGGAGAGCGAAGAGATGAATTCTTCCGACATGCCGTCGGAGAAGTACTCGTTTACTGGATCGCCGGTGGAATTGACCATCGGCAGCACCGCGATCGATTTTCCGGGTATCGCAGCGGACTTCGTCGCAGGTCGATGCGTGAGATAGTACACTCCGCTGATCACAAGGATCGCGGCCAGCACGATGGCGGCGATCGATCCGAGACTGCGCCGCTTCAGTTTTTGCTTCGTCTGTTGAAACTTTTGCGGGACCGCGGCGTTGCCCAGCGGCTCGGCGTACAGATTGACCAAATGGAGCCGAACGCCGTGTTTGACCTCGCATTCCCCCAGGTCGCGCAAACGGGACGCCCATTGCCGGGAATGGACCAGATCATCGGCCACGTGCTGGGAGAGAAGAATGTGCCCGGCATCGCCGCAATCCATCACCCGTTGCGCCATATTGATGCCGGCCCCGGCGAGGTTGGTGCGTCCGCTGACGTCGGTCACCTCGCTCACCGGGCCGCTGTGAATGCCCATCCGCACCGGAATCTCCGGATTCTTCCGGAGCGCCTCGGCGACCTCGAGGGCGCAACGGGCCGGCTCTTCCGCGCTGTGACGAAAGACCAAGGCCATCCCGTCACCGGTCGGCAGCCTAACGAGTTGCTCATCGGTCGAGTCGCGCACCTGCGCCGTCCCGAGCACGATTTCCGTCAGCTGGCCGAGCCGCTCTTTCTGTTCTTCGAGCAAGAGCTTCGAGTAGCCCACAATATCGATGAAGAGGACGTGCCCAATCTCCAACTCGATCTCTTGTTTTACTTCGGAGGGCATATCAGTGCTCAAATGGGGGCTAGCAGACGGTATGTTTCCGACTTCACCGCCGATGTCGAGAGCAAAGGTAGCGCACGCGTCTCGCGTGCTGGTTTGGGCGTCGCGCCCAAACAATCTTTCCTTTGATGTTCATCGGCAGCCAGCGTGAACGAGTTTAAGAAAAGTCCGCGATCGCGAGGACGCGCTCGCCAGCACGCGAGACGCGTGCGCTACCCGAAAATTTCGCTACTCTCAACGCCGTGGCGCGACTGCACGAGTATCAAGGTAAAGCCATTCTCGCGGCGAATGGATTCAAGATCCCGCGCGGCCGGGCCGCATCGACTGCCGGCGAAGCTGTGGCGGCTGCGAAGGAACTGGGGAGCGAAGTTGTCGTTAAGATCCAAGCCTGGACTACAGGACGCGCAGGGATCGGCGGCGTTGCCTTCGCCAAAAAACCAGAGGATGTGCGCGCGCACGCCGAGCGGATGTTGGCGATGAAAGTGGGACAGTTTCCAGTCGAAGCTGTGTTGGTGGAGGAAAAGATCGATATCGATCGCGAGTTTTTTCTTTCGTTCGCAATCGATGACGCCGCTCGCGCGCCGATGATCATTTTTGCCGCAGGCGGCGGCTCCGGAATTGAAGAGCGCGCCGCTGCAACGCGAAGAATTCCATGCGATGTAATTGGCGGACCTTTGGATTCGGCAGTCGACGAAGCCGTGGCATCGTGCGGGCTCTCAGCGAATAATGCGAAGCAGCTGAATGAATCGATTCGGAAATTGTTCGCTGCCGCGCGCAGCGTCGAAGCGCGTTCGCTGGAGATTAATCCGCTGGTGCTGACCAAAACCGGCGAGTTCGTCGCGGCAGATTGCCGCATCACGATTGACGATTACGCCGTTGGGCGGCATCCCGAGCTCAAGATCGAGATTGCGCGCGAGTTCGATCATCCGCCGACGCCGCTCGAACAGATCGCTTACGCCGTCGAACAAACCGATCATCGCGGCACATTCTATTTCGCGCAGTTGGCGACGGAGGCGCCGAAAAGTTCCAAAGGTCTTGTCGGATTTCACGGCGCAGGCGGCGGCGGCTCGATGATGTCGATGGATGCGATCGTGAACGCCGGGTTTACGATCGCCAACTTCACGGATACGAGCGGGAATCCATCTGCATCAAAGGTGTATCGCGCGGCGCGAATCATTCTCGCCCAACCCGATCTGGTGGGTTATTTCGGTTCCGGCTCTGGCGTTGCGAGCCAGGAACAATTCTGGTCGGCGTACGGTTTGGCGAAGGCGTTTTGGGAACTTGATCTCGACATTCCCGCGGTGATTCGTCTTGGCGGCACTACCGAAGATCGCGCAGTCGAGATCTTGCATCGCATGTCGAAGCTCTTGCGTGCGCCGGTCGAAGGCTATCGTAAAACCGACACGCCTGCGTTTATCGCCGCACGTTTTGCAGAACTCGTTACCGGCGAAGGCAAAAAATGGAAACCATGCGCGCCGCGAGTGCCAAAGTTTGTCAAAGATCCATCCGCCACAAAGCTCGATGTAAAAAATGGCCGTGTCTGGATCGACACCGCGCGTTGGCCGGAGATCCGCGCCGGAGTTGAAACACATTCAGGCGGATTAATCATCGATCGCGACGGCGCCCCGATAGCGGCATTGCCCAATGAAGAGTTCGCTACCAAAGATTCCGAGCTGCTCGCCTGCGACGTCGAATGCCGTCTCGCCGGCATCGAAGGCTTCTACCTGGAGCTGGAGATTCCGGGATTAAACAAACTGATCGGGCGGTCGATGGTCTCCTCAAATTGACCCTTTAGTTTTATATCGCTACCATTCCAAATATGGGATCACTCGGATTCACATATTGGGAAGATGAGGACATGTGCTTGGGATATTTAGACCAGTATCCGGATTACGTTACGCAAGGAAATTCGCCTGCGAATATGAAAGAACACCTCCTCGATCTCTACAAGGATCTGTCTTCCGGAGCGATCCCAAACGTTCGTCAACACTGGCTACCATGAGTTCTGTTCTTGAGAAAAACAAACGTAAGCTGGCTGAGGTGTGCCGCCGCTTCGGAGTCCGCCGCCTTGAAGTATTTGGATCCGCGGCTCGCGATAACTTCGATCCTGCGAAAAGCGACTTCGATTTCATCGTCACTTTTGCCGATAAGAGTCCCGGCACCTACGCTGACCGCTACCTCGATTTCGCTGCGTCAGTCGAGAAGCTTCTCGGGCGCAGAATCGATCTGCTTACCGAGCGCTGCATTCGCAATCCATATTTTCGGCGCGAAGTCGAAGCTGCGCGGCAGATCGTCTATGACGAACGAAGCCAAGAAGCGGCTGCTTGATGTGGCTAATGCGTGCGAGGCGATTGCCGAGTTCGTTGCCGGAATAGACTTCGCGATTTACGAAAATAATCGGCTGCTTCGTTCGGCGGTCGAACGTCAGTTTGAGATCATTGGCGAAGCGTTGAATAAGGCGGGTGCCGCAGAAGCGTCGCTACCTGCGCAGATTCCCGAATTCGACCGTATCGTCGGATTGCGTAACCGGCTGATTCACGGATACGATAACGTCGATGACGAAATCCTGTGGGACATCGTGCAGAGCAAGCTGGCTCCATTGAAAGCACGAATAGATGGCATCTTGCGTGAAGCGGAAAACACAAACACATAACAGTTTTTTGGACAGGCACATTGAATGGCAATTTTGATTGACGAGAAAAAGCGCGTTCTGGTGCAGGGAATCACTGGACGCGAAGGGCGGGCGCGCACACGATTAATGCGCGAGTACGGAACGAACGTGGTCGGAGGAGTCACGCCAGGCAAAGGCGGACAGAGTGTGCTCGGCGTGCCGGTATTTAACACACCTCAGGAAGCGGTGAATTCGTTAGGCAATATCGATGTCTCGGTCGTGTTTGTGCCAGCGGCCGGTGTAAAAGACGCTGCGATCTCGGCGATTGAAGCAGGGATCAAACTAGCGGTGCTCGTGCCCGATCGCGTGCCCGTGTGGGACGCGATGGAGATCGCCGCAGCGGCGAAAGCGAATGACGCGATGTTTCTCGGACCGAACACGCTGGGGGCGCTGAGTCCCGGCAAAGCGGTCGTGGGCATGATCGGCGGACGCGCGGAAAGCGCACGCCAATGGTTTAAGCCCGGTGTCCCGAAAGGCGTCGGCGTGATCAGTCGTTCAGGTGGGATGGCATCGAGCACTGGTTATTACCTCGGGCAAGCAGGCGTGCGGCTTTCAAGCATCGTGCACATCGGCGGCGACGCGGTGATTGGAA
>JBARMF010000377.1:0-4589 GCA_049802315.1 Candidatus Udaeobacter sp. | reverse complement strand
GTAGCAAATCGTCGCTGCCAAGATCCTTCATAAAGTCCTGTCCGTGCGCGGTCACGCTGAATGGAATCCCAGAAATTTCCTTGAGGAAAAGCGCAGTGTGCGCGGCTCGATTTGCGAAATGCACGTGAACGTGATCGACGCCGCTGCGATCAAAGAACTCGGCAAAGTACAAGGCATTCCGCGCTCGCAGTTCTGCCTTGGCCGTAGGCCCATACTTCCCGTCGTGCTGCTCGACGAGATCGCGCGGCCATTTTCGGCCGGTTTTGGCGTCTCGCTCGAGAATCCTTAAAATCTCCTGCGGCGGCGCGTAGTGAATGGGCGCGCGTAACCTGGCGATGTACTCATGGCGCAAGCTGGTGAGCGGCGGATAGACCGAGCCGATCACAAGCTCGATCCCGCGCCGTTCGAGAGCGAGCATTTCCGCATCGCAAAACGTTTGCGAGATTACCGGGTAACGGGAATACAGATAGCCGAGCCGCATCTTTTCTGTGGTTTATGTCTCTTTATGTCCCACGTGCAAGGGACATAAAGTACAAAAGGGGACAAGAGCGACTCAGGAAAACCGAACGTCTTTCCCCGGGTCCATCTCGAAATCGAGCACCATTGAATCTTCGGTGTTCGGCTTGATCACTTCCTCCGTGAATTTCACGTAGATCGAGTCTTCCCGAAAAATCGCGTATTTGTCCATTGATTCAAAATCGATGGCGATAAAGAATGGCCAATCCATTTCTGGCTCAATCCGCTTGCCGCATTTGATGCTGAGGACTTCGGGAATTTTGAGGAGCTGCATCCGCGCGTTCATCATCATCTCCTCTACCCGCGCGGGTGTGACTTCCGGCTTCAATTTGTAGAGGACGATGTGGTGAACCATGAGGGTAAAGCTAATAGGCGTTTCCCACGTCGCGTGCAAGCGCAATCGGCGGCCGATTGAAGCGCCGTTTGTTGTTGCAATTCCAAGAGAAACTCCGAAACGAAGACTTCAAACCGGAGCGAGGTTTGATTCGAGTGTGGGGCTAGTGTCCACACCCGTGGATTGACAATGCCAGTCGATTCGTTTGGATTTATCCGCTGCAGGTTTAATTACCAACAAGATGCGTGTACTCGACCAAAATGGCTGGCATTGCAGGTTTTGTGGTCAAGTCCTTACAACAGACTCCCGTGAACATGGGGACAGCAATGTAATCCTTTCTGTTCTGGTTCCTGTTCACAACGAGGGCGACCAGATAGCTGAGAATCTGTCGCTGATACACGCGGAGGCATCGAAGACAGGATTGCCGATGGAGATGATCGCGATTGATGACGGTTCAACCGACAAGACATGGTCTGTTTTGCAAAGAATGGTTGAACACATTCCAGGGCTGAAGGCGGTCCGTTTTAGTCGCAATTTCGGAAAAGAGGCAGCAATTTGCGCGGGATTGGCCTACCCGTCAGCGACCTTCGAGGAAAGGTAGTGTGGCTTAACACTCCTACAGACGAATGCGTTTCGAACACACAACGGCAGAGATACGAGAAAATCTTGATTACCCCGCTTGCCCCGTATGCGCGAGCGACCACCGTCAGTTTCCGTTTCGCCTACATGGCTCGTATCGCGTCGCACGCTGTACAGCTTGCGGATTGCACTATCTTTATCCGCGGCTTACTGAGGCCGCGATGCAACAGGTCTACCGCGAATCGTCCTACTACGCAGGCGGCGCATGCGGTTACGCAGACGCGAGCTACGTTGCCCAGGAAACAGCGTTACGAGCGACGTTTAAACGGCTCTTGCGTAACCTTGCGAAGCGTGGACTGACGGGTGGCGATCTTCTGGAAGTCGGCTGCGGCTATGGCTATTTGCTTGACGAGGCTCGTTCGTTCTTCGATCGACGCGTCGGCACAGACTTTTCGAGCCAAGCCGCAGAGATCGCGCGTGCAACAGGTGCCGAAGTGTTCGTTGGAGGAATCGAGCAAGTTTCGCCTGACCGCAAATTCGATTGTATCATTGCTATCCAAGTAATAGAACACGTGTATCAGCCATTGAGTTTTGTTAAACAATTGGCCAGTCACACCAAGACAGGCGGCCACATAGTGGTGGCTACGCCAGACATAGGAGGGGCATTGAGGAAGACGATGGGCCGACGCTGGCCTTCTTTCAAAGTCCCCGAGCATGTGATCTATTTTGATTTCCAAAGCTTACGAGCGTTGATGCATCAAGCTGGATTAATTGACGTTCGTAGGCTGCCGTACCCACACGCATTTCCACTCGGTTTAATCTCCGCAAAATTTCGATTGAATATGCCATCTCTGCTCGCGGGCCTTAAGATATGGGTGCCTGCTACGACAGTTGCTGCTTATGGAAGAGTCCCGTAGCTCCCAATCAAGGCAGGTACTCGTCTCAGTAGTTATGCCCGTTTTTTGCGAGGGCGCTCATTTGCCGATGTTGCTAGTAGATGTCCGCAGATGTATGGAGCAGTGCAACCTGCCATATGAACTGATACTAATTGATGATGGCTCACCGGATAACAGTTGGCAGGTTATCACAGCTGAGGCGAAAGCCGCTCACGCGGTGCGCGGCTTGCGGCTAAGCCGAAATTTTGGTAAGGAGGCGGCTCTTTGTGCGGGGTTGCAGCACGCGAGTGGGGATGCCGTGATTATAATAGACGCCGACGGGCAGCATCCACCATCCCTCATTCCGGATATGGTGCGCCTGTGGCAAAACTCCGGAGCCGATATTGTGGAGGCTATCAAACGCAGACGCGGCCGCGAATCGCTATCCAGCAAATTTGGCGCCCAGCTGTTCTATTTTGTTCTAAACAGATTGTCCGGATTCCATTTTAAGGGCGCATCCGACTTCAAGCTGATGAATCGCAAAGCCGTCGATGCGTGGCGAGAAATGCACGAGCGCAATGTGTTTTTTCGGGGAATGACCGTGTGGATAGGGTTCAAGACCGTGCAAATTCCTTTTGAAGTGGTGCCACGCTCAGCGGGGCAATCGGCTTGGTCCATATTCAAACGACTAAAGCTAGCTCTCATCGGAATTACTGCTTTCTCGTCGTTCCCATTACACCTTGTCACCTTTGCGGGCGTCGTTTTTCTTGGAATCTCAGTTCTCTTGGGACTGCAAACGTTGTATTTGAAGTTGGTGGGCCGCGCTGTGAGCGGTTTCGCTACAGTCATTCTCTTGCAGCTCATTGTCGGGAGCCTGCTAATGATTAGCCTTGGCATTATCGGCGAATATCTTGCTCGAATCTACGAAGAGGTAAAAGGCCGCCCTCGATACTTGGTACAGGAATCGATCGGAGCTGGTGAGGCGAATCAAGATTCTGGTGGATGATCTCTACGGGGATAAGGACAATGGCGGCAGCTCTCATACTCGCCTAGTGTTTTATAGGTCAATCACGCTTACGCGATTCCCGGCCATGTTTAGCACGTATAGCTTCCCGTCTGTCAAAGCCAGCGCCGATGGCCCTTCGAGTTTATCTGGGGGCTTCGGAGTCAAGCTTCCAATCCTGGTTCCCTTTAAATCAAAAACAAGCACCGCGTCCAAGTGTGTACTCGACGCGTACAGCCGGCCCATGTGTGAGTCTATGGCCAGATATTCAAAGCCTGCTGGCTCTCCCCATGCCGGCACGGACCACTTAGTGAAAAATTTTCCATTCTCGTCGAATACCTGTATCCGCTTGTTAATTGGGTCGGCGACATAAACTTTGTTGGTCGCCGGATCGACTGCGACCGATGTTGGATCGTTAAATTCGCTGTTACCGCCACCTTTGCTGCCCCAAGTCGCCAGCACCTCTCCATCAGGACTAAATTTGGCGATTCGATTGTGACCCTGATCGACGACATAAATTGAATCATCGGGGCCAACAGCTACACGGCGTGGACCATAAAGCCCCGGGTCGGGACCTTTCCATTCGGCGAGAAATCTTCCGTCGGGAGCCAGTTTCTGCACGCAATGATTGGACCCATCCGCGACGTAAATATTGCCCATGTGGTCAACTGCTATTCCATTCGGATTTCGTAGGTGTCCGTGGCCGATTCCTTTGGTTCCCAAGATGCCGAGAACCGTGCCCGTAGCTGAGAACTTCTCGATCCGGCCGTTGTTTGTATCGGCAACCAGAACATTTCCACTTCCGTCAACGGCAATTCCGGTGGGCGAATCAAATTGCCCCCTGCCAATTCCCTTTCCGCCTTGAAACGTGTTAGTTGGATTTTCCGTCAGGGGAGTGAACTCAGGAGTCGCAGGAAATGCGCTGACGCGTTGCTGAAACTGCGGAATGTTCTCGGTAGGAATGTTCAGGACGTAGAACGTTCTTACTCTTCCTCGAAAGGAAAATGAAAGCGAATCTTCTGTTCCAAGGTCACGGAGCGATTGAAACATTCTGATTATCCTTTGGGTTTTTGGATCTTGTTCCCAGATCAGCTTGAGATATTTATTAGTGGGAACGTAAGTTGAGATGGCCTTTTTGTTCGCGTTCCACACGTCCTGCTCGGTCATTACGAAGAAAAACGGGTACCCGCCACAAAAGGACAGAATCTTGTCATCATCGTAATCACGCAAAAACAGATGAATGATCGAATAAGCGTCATCCTGGCATACGAACGTGTCATAT
>JBARMF010000376.1:0-7682 GCA_049802315.1 Candidatus Udaeobacter sp. | reverse complement strand
CCGCGCCGGCGATGTTTCGATTTCGCAATTGCGACGGAATCAGCGCATCAAGAAAAGTTTCGAAATCGGCTTTGGTTAGTTCAGGCGCGGGACTCGTCTTCGGCGCAACCACAGAAACCTCCGGCGGCGGCGGCGGCGAAGGCGCTGATAGCAAAGGCGACGGCGCAGGTCCTTGAGCACTGGCAATGCGAATCGCAATCGCGGTGGCGACAGCTAACGCCGCAAATTGCGCGCGCGCAGAAAATGCAACGTGCATATGGGAGCGCAGTCTGCCAGTTCCGCTGAGTTGGTGACAAGCCTACGCTTTACCTCGAACCCGTGAGCGAATCTTTTCAATCCGCTTTTGTAGTTTAGGAAAATGCGAGCCCGGCCAATAGATCTGTTTGCAGTCAGAACAGCGACGAAATTGGTCGTAATAGATTTTGGTGAGCGGCTCGAGTTTGTCGATTACGTCGACCTTGGCTGCTTCTTCCAACGGCGCGTTACATCGCAGGCACCGGATGAAAGGTGCGATCAATTCCGAAATGTCAAAACGGCGGACAACTTCGATCGTCTGTTCGTCAGCGTTTTGGGAGCGTGGGCAATATCCGTGCTCGACGATCCTGTGCATGAGTAGACGCCGATCACGCGTTAAGAGCGCTCGATTTTCGCCGGCCATAATCTCGAGCAGTTGGGGGTCATCAGCGTCTTTAGGATAAGCGACATCAAATCCGAGCAGACGAAGGTTACGGGTAAGGCGCCCCAGATGTCCATCGGCGACAAACTTGGTAAATCTAACAGTTTGTAGTCGTTTCTCCGTGCAATCCGTGCGACGATGCTCAACCGGAAAAACGTCTACATTTGTGTCGCTGTCCACAGTGTGATTAAAACCGATTGTCTGTTTATCCGCGAAGATTAAATCGATTTCCGGATGCGGAACGCCACACGATTCAATCACATCCTTTATAGAGGTCTTCTCTGCGAGCGGCCGCTCGATTACTGCGTCGCCGGCTTTTGACCCGAGAAAAACATTCAGGTCGCCGTGAAACCGAAGCCGGACCTTGAAAGGCTTCACGTCAATTTACGATTCGCGCGTTGGCGTAAGCGTACTCAAAGCTGGTCGCACGTGGACGACCCTGGAGCTTGCCGGGCCCGAGCGGTTCATCTTCGCCGAAATAACAATCGATTTGCCATCGCCGCAGACCGCCGCCCGTATCCATGATCTTCCACCGGTTGCTCCCGAAGATTTTCTGAAGTTCCGGGGACGTTGTCTCTATAACCGCCCCGCGACGAAAGCCCCCGTGTCCTCCCACCATCGCTGCTGAATAACGCGGCACAAGAACACCGCCTCCACTTGTCGCATGTGAAGCAAACGCGTAAGAACCGCCATCGTTGTAGCGAATGTAATATTGCCCGCCGACCGGCGTACTGATCCGGCCAAAGCCTTCCTTTTTTACGGAACGCAGAAAATCGCGCGGATATTTTCGGCCGTGCAACCCGGGTTTCGTAATCGGCGTCGCATCAAAGCCGCGCTCGAAAGTAAAACCCGATTCCTTCGGTGTGTAATAAACCGTGCAAACGATGAAGTATTCACCGTTATGTCCTTGGGGACGTCGCGCAAGTTTGTCGTTCTCATACTCGAGCCGCTGCATAACTTCCGGCCATGGGATCTCGGCTTGAGCTTGCGGCGCAGTCAAGCGTAAAACCTGCGCGATCAATATTGCGACCGGCGTTAGTCGGCGTGCAAGCGAGCTCATCCCAAACACATCATTTCATCTTTGTCATTCTGAGCGAAGCGAAGAATCTCTGATGCAATTCTGGATCCGATCGCCGGAGCAAATACTGAGATGTTTCGCTTTGCTCAACATGACAGCGTGCTCATGGTGTTTTGAACGAATTTACCTTCACCAGGAAACTGTAGCGAACCTGTGAAATGTTTATTAACGCTGTGCTTTCGCTCACGAAGCGTCGAAAAATTTTCTCACCGAGCCGCCCAACAGTACTTCGATCGGCAATTTTTCTGTCTCGTATTCGTAAGGCGGCTGTTTCCATTCGAATTCGTTAGGAGACAGCCTCCGAATTGCTCGAATGATTTCAACGCCTGTTTCAAACGGACGGAAACTGTTTCGATCGACGACATGGAGCTGCGCGCCGCCGCAAAGTTGAGCGGCAAATTTTTGGAAGGTTGGCTGGAAATAGTTTTCGCGAAAGAAAACGCCGGGCAGCTTTAAGCCGTTTAGGTTGGTGCAAAGTTTCTCCGCATCGATAAATGGCGCACCAAAAATTTCGAATGGTCGCGTCGTGCCGCGGCCCTCGGAAATATTCGTGCCTTCGAACAGACACATGCCGGGGTAAAGCGTAGCGGTGTCGAGCGTCGGCATGTTGGGTGACGGCATCACCCATGGCAGACCTGTTTGGTCAAACCACATCGCGCGCTCCCAGTTTTTCATCGGCAGGACGAACAGTTCACATTTGGGAAATGTTTCGTCGCGGAATTGTTGTGCCAGCTCGCCAATTGTTCGGCCATGCCGAACGGGAATGGGATGCATGCCGACGAACGATTTGTAATTCAGGTCAAGCACAGGCCCTTCAATCGTCACGCCGTCGATCGGGTTCGGCCGATCCAACACAACCATTGCGATGCCGCATTTCTCGCAAGCACGCATGGACAGATACATCGTCCAAATAAAAGTGTAGTAACGCGAGCCGACATCCTGGAGATCAACCAATAAAACATCCACGCCTTCCAGCATTTCTGCCGTTGGTTCGCGATGGGCGCTATAAAGACTGTAGACCGGGATGGGCAGACGCGGATGCTCGTAACTCTTCCATTCCACCATGTTGTCTTGCGTCTGGCCGAGAAATCCATGTTGCGGCCCAAAAAAGGCGGCAAGACGAAACAAATCGCCGCTGTGTCGCTCCAGAATTCGGGACGCGTGTTCAAGCTTCGAGGAAACGGAAGCCGGATGAATTAGGGCACCGATACGCGCGCCGCGAAATTTGTTAGGCCAAAGTTCATCTAGATGGTCAAGTGGAATCAGGACTGCCACGGGTGAGTTGTATCACACACCGAGAGATCTCGCGATGCGCAAGCATCCGCTTTGGCGAGTATCTGATTCACGTGGTCAACACCGCCTTCTTGTCATTCTGAGCGAAGCGAAGAATCTCTGATCATTTCTTTGGCCGAGCGCCAGGACGAAATCCAGAGATGTTTCGCTTCGCTCAACATGACAGCTGAGCGGGACGTGCCGAATTCAACACTCTGGAGCCGTAGTCTGGGGAACGCGTCTACACCCGTTTCCAACGACGTATGCCGAAAACTACAAAGATTGAAACAAGCGTGATTGCTGCGCACGCTTTCGCGAATAGCTCCCCATGCCGGACATAGAACGTCAACTCCTGTTCGGTTGGGACTTTGATCTCGCCAGCAAGCACGCCCTCAGTGAACGTGCTGCCCGTTTCATCCCGGAGCGTCTGAGTAACGCGACCAAATTGGTTGATGAAACAGGTCACGCCGGTATTCGCCGCGCGAATCATTGGCCGATGTGTTTCTACACAGCGAAAGATTGCATTCGCCAAGTGTTGATGCGATCCAGCGGACGTCTGAAACCAGCCGTCATTCGTCACATCGACGAGCAGGTTCGCACCGGGACTTGTTTCGTTAGGCAGAACAAATTGTCTGGTGAGCTCGCCAATTGTGTCTTCGAAACAGATCAACGGCGCCACATGGATGTCGCTGTTGGTCAGAGTAAACACCGTATATTCTTTTCCTTCTTTGAAATCGCCGGGTACCTGGTCGCCTACAATCTGCGCAAGCAGCGGCACTGTATGGCGACCGGGAACGTATTCGCCGAAAGGCACTAAGTGGATCTTTCGATATACCTGCACGTGTTCGCCGCCATCGGAAACAAGCAGCGCCGCGTTGTAAACGTCTTGTTTGTCTACATCAATTGTTCCCAACAAGAGGTCCGTGTCCGCCGACGCGGCCAAATCCATGACGAATTTGTAGCTCTCCTGATCTGCGAGAACTGGCCCAGGCATCGAGCTCTCCGGCCAAACCAACAAATCGGGTGGGGGATTTGAGCGCAGAGCGATTTCGCTCAATCGCCGGAATTGATCGAAAATTCTCCTGGTGAACTGCGGATCAAACTTTTGAGTCTGCGGAACGTTCGATTGTACGGCGGCAACGCGAAGCGGTTTCGTGGGTGGCGAAGTCTGAGTCGCGCGAAGTCCAAAAATCAGAACACCTACAATAGCGGCCATTGTGACGGTGAAATCAAAATGCGGTCGCATCACCCGTGTGCGCGCTTCGACAACCAGGCGATAGGCAGTCGTGAGAACGATGACGTTGGCGAACGCGACCAGGAACGACAACCCGGCAACACCGGTGAGCTCTGCGATTTGAATTAACGGCCAATAATCATGTAGTCCGACACCGAGGCCATTCCAGCCAAAGCCGGAGAAAACTAAGCCGCGCAACCATTCAAGCGTGGTCCATGCCGCCGCGAGGATGAAAGCCAGTCGCAGGTTGTTTGTCGATTTTGTCCAAGGCGATGGTGCGGGAGTTGCCGTGCTTCGGGCTTGGGCAAGCATCTGACCCCATTTGCTAGCGTCAGCTGATTGCCTCTTGCCTGCTCGTGGCCGCAGCAAACCGCAAAACCACGCCCAGATCGCGAAATAAATCGCCATGTAAAACGCAAGAACAAACCAACCGAGAGCGGTGACCGTCGTGAGCCAGGAGAACACGATCCAGAAAAACGTCAGCCCTGCGACATAACCGAGAAACAGGTTTCGAAGCCACGGGTAACGTGACTCCCTGCCGGAGAACCAAATTGCGGCGATAAGCGGAGTCAGCGAGATCCAGCAGAACCACGTCAGGTTGAATGGCGCAAAACAAGCCGCGTAAAGAATCCCGCTACAGATTGCAGCCAACCATGGCCAAAGCTTTGTGATTCTTTTCATTGGCTCTGCTGTTGCCAATCCAAAGCGCCAACATTCAAGGAGCGATCGCTTTGAGAGGCCTCGATTTCACGTTGACGACTTGGAAGTCGTCACTCCGTATCACATTCTGTCATCACGAGCGGAGTCGAGGAATCTCTGATCGTTCGTGTCGGCGGCATTCAAAGCAATGATCCGAGATGTTTCGCTTCGCTGCTAATGACATCGTTTGTAAGTTTCTCAAAATCAATGTGTGTTAAACCAACGGTAGGGACGCCGCGCTGCGGTGTCCGGTCGGCGCAGCGCGCCGACCCTACCAATCGGAAGCGCCACGACATTTGTGTCATCCCCGCAGCAAAAATCACGCCCAACGTGTTGGGTAACCTCAACATGACATTTACGTTGCAAGCCGAGACTCGGCACCCGTTCGCAGCCAATTCCAGAGATTCTCCAGGTGTTTTTCAACTTCCGCTTTGATTCGGTCGAGGTCTGCATCGGTGAATTTCTCACCTTCCGGCCGGCGGCGCGCAAAAAGGTAATATTTTATTTTTGGTTCTGTTCCTGACGGGCGCACAGCGATACGCGTGCCGTCTTCCAGTTCGAGCATCAACATTTTCGTCTTTGGAATCGGATCGCCTTCGACGTCTCTGATCTCATCGGTCTCGAAGTTTTTAAAGTTCGCCACCTTCAAGCGGTTTATTTCGCGAACCGGATTCGTCGTGTATGACTTCATCAGACTGGCGATCTTGTTTGCTCCCTCTGCTCCCTCAAAAACAAGGGAGCTGGTTTTCTCCGCAAAATAACCGAACTGCGAATAAATTTCGTCCAGTAACTGATCGACCGTTTGTCCACGGGATTTCGCGTAAGCGGCTACTTCACAAAACATGATTACTGCGCCGTTCCCGTCCTTGTCGCGAACAAAATCAGCGCCGCTGTAACCGTAGCTTTCTTCGCCACCGAAAACGTAAAATGAAGAGTATGCGAGGCGAAGCC
The DNA here is from genome assembly GCA_049802315.1 of Candidatus Udaeobacter sp. Classification (GTDB taxonomy): domain Bacteria; phylum Verrucomicrobiota; class Verrucomicrobiia; order Chthoniobacterales; family UBA10450; genus Udaeobacter. The sequence goes on along the minus strand of JBARMF010000376.1, from coordinate 1,772 downwards.
GCCGCGTTTCGTTCTCAGCAAGATCGGCATAACTCCGTCGGAACGGTTCGGGAATCTCACGCTCGTACTTTGCCAGCTTCGCGCCGATATACTTGAAACCAGTCAACGTTTCCACGCAACGCACGCCGTAATGATCGGCGATGGCATTTTGCAGATCGGTAGTGACGAAAGTTTTGATGATCACGGCGCGCTCTGCGTTTGGCTTGTTTAGCACGCCTTTGTCGAACAGCGTCTTGATTCTATACCACGCCAGCAGCGAACCGATTTGATTTCCGGTCAGCAATTTCATCTTGCCATCCTTGGTTCGAACGGCCACTCCCATACGATCGCAATCGGGGTCAGTAGCAGCGACCAGGTCGGCATTCTCTTTTTCAGCAAGATTGATCGCCATGGTTAACGCTTCGCCGTATTCCGGGTTCGGCGATTTCACCGTTGGAAACCGACCGTCGAAACAATCCTGCTCCGGCACGACTTTGAAATTGAAACCGAGCCGGTTCAGCATTGGTCTGATGATTACGCTGCCAGTTCCGTGCAATGGGGTGTAAACAATCCGCAGCGATTTCGTCTCGCGAATCACTCGCGGATCGAGGATCAACGTTTCGAGCCGGTGCATGTAAGCCTGGTCGATATTCTTTCCGATAATCGTCACTTTCCCTTGGTGCTCTTTAGGAAGCGGTGTGAACGACTCGGTCGTGATCGCGTTCACTTTGGCGATAATCCCACTGGCGTGTGGATCGATCACCTGCGCGCCGTCGCCGAAATAAACTTTGTAGCCGTTGTCGTGCGGCGGGTTGTGGCTGGCGGTAATTACGATTCCTGCGTTCGCGCGCAAATAACGAACGGCAAACGAAAGCTCCGGGACAGAACGCGGACCGTCGAACACAAAAGCGTTGCAACTATTTTCGGCTGCGACTTTCGCAGCCAGCTCTGCAAACTCTTTCGAAAAAAATCGTGGAACATGCGCGATCACGAGTTTTGGCTTTGTCGAAATTCCCTCGCGCCGGCTCCAGTCCTGCAGGTAAGCAACAAGCCCCCTGGTTGCGCGGTTGATGTTAAAGAAATTCATCGCGTTCGTGCCAACGCACGGGAATTCCGGTCGCTCGCCTTCGCGTGCATTCCCGCGTTCCGCAGCCGTAACGATTTTGCCAATGGTCCGTCCCCGCAGCCCGCCCGTGCCAAATGCAAGTGTCTGGTAAAAGCGGTCGTTTAGTTCCTGCCACTCAGCGGCATGGACGAGTTCCTTGACCGATTGAAAATAAACGTCGGACCCCGCGCCTTCGAGCAGTGTCCGAATATTCTTTGCCGATGATTCGATCAGTTGCCCGTCAGCAACGGCCTGTTTGATGCTCGCATTTAGGTTTGCAAGATCAGTTGTCATTTCCGGCAACTGTTCCGTGATGGACTGGCTTTGCAAGCATTCTATGACTCGACCGAAAATCCCTTGCGTCATTTATTTCGGCTCACTATGACGCTGTAAAGGAATTGAATGATGAAACGTTTTATCTCGCACCTGGCCACCAACATCGCTCGCTGACTCGCTTTATGACAGTATCAGGGATCCGTTCGCCTCTCGAATTTCGCGTGTTCCACATTCATGACATTGCGCTACACGTGGTTCTTGCCGGGCCTGCAAGCGGTAAACCCTTACTATTCCTCCATGGTTTTCCCGAATTCTGGTTCGCCTGGCGTCTTCAAATTGACCACTTCGTCGCTTCCGGATATCGCGTAATCATACCAGACCAACGAGGTTACAACTTAAGTGACAAACCTGC
>JBARMF010000375.1:0-2306 GCA_049802315.1 Candidatus Udaeobacter sp. | reverse complement strand
GCGAGTGTGTTTAGCGCCGGGGTATTCGGATTTACATAATCCCGGGGCGCTACCCACGCTTTAAGATGAACGCCGCGCCTTTCGCGCTAGTTGGCAAGTCAAACAGCGATTGCCGGCAAGCATTTTGTTGCGCACGAAGTGTAATCGTTTCATCGTGTTCGCATGCAATCGGAAAAAGCTACGTTCGGTGCGGGTTGTTTCTGGGGAGTGGAAGAGGCGTTTCGCAATCTAAAAGGTGTTTTGTCCACCAGCGTTGGGTATGCCGGGGGAACACAGGAGAATCCGACTTATCAGGATGTGTGTACCGACAAAACCGGACACGCCGAAGTCGTGGAACTGGAGTTCGACCCGTCACAGGTCAGCTATGACGAACTTCTGGATGTTTTCTGGTCGAACCATAACCCCACAACGCTAAACCGGCAGGGCCCCGACGTTGGCGCCCAGTATCGATCGGTAATTTTCTATCATTCACCTGAGCAACAAGCCTCCGCTAATGCTTCGAAAGAAAAACTGGAGAAGAGCGGCCGGTTCAATCGCCCGATCGTGACGCAGATCGAACCCGCTCCAACATTCTGGCGCGCTGAAGACTATCATCAGCATTACCTCCAGAAACGCGGCCAGGCGCATTGCGCGGTTTGATGCGATCACTTTCGCACGAAGTGCTTTTGGAGTGCGATGCGTCCTCGCATCGCTTTAGGGAGGCAAAGGTCTTTGGCGAAACAGAAGATTTCGATCACATTTCGCATTTCGCGTCAGACGGATTGGCCGCTTCCCCAAAAGCGGCGCGAGGACGCGCACGCACTCCCAAAGTCCGGCAAATACCGGACAAAATCGAACATAGCTGGGCCGGATGATGAGAGCGCTTACTAATCTGCGGTTCACCGATCGCCTAATTGGAATCTCAGAATGAAAACTGATCGGCACGTCATTCGAACAAAGAATTTCGTTGCTGACGCCGCCACCTTCATTCTCGAGCAGGCGCGCAAAGCTATCACAGAGCGCAGCGAATTTAGGATCGCGCTCTCAGGTGGGAACACTCCAGCCCCGGTTTACGCCCGCGTCGCCGGGGAGGCAGATGATTTTCCCTGGGAATCGGTTCGATTCACGTTCGGAGATGAGCGTTGCGTGCCGCCGGATGATCCGCAAAGCAACTTCCGAATGGCGCGCGAAAATCTTTTTGTGCCTGCTGCCGTTCCTGAGAAATCAATCATGCGTATGCGCGGCGAAATTGATCCGCAAATCGCGGCCCAGGAGTACGAACAACAACTGGACGCCATCGCCACCGCGCGCGGTGAGCCAATTTATCAACACGATTTGATTCTTCTCGGCCTCGGCGACGACGGTCATACGGCGTCACTCTTTCCCGGTACCGCGGCGTTGGATGAGATGGCGCGTTGCGTCGTTGCAAATTTTGTTCCCAAATTGAATGCATGGCGGTTGACGTTCACATTTCCGCTTATCAATCATGCGCGGCACATTTTGTTTCTCGTCGGTGCATCGAAAAATCCTCAGCTAATCGAGCGCGTGCTCGCGGGCGACCAGAAATTTCCCGCCGCGCGAGTGAATCCCGTCGCAGGCGAAGTGACATGGATGATTGGGGAGTAGCACAGGCAAGGAATGACGGCTTCTCAGCCGTCACGTATTCTGTGCCGCAAGTGTCTCGACTCGCTCACCTAAACTCTAAAATTGTCTCATCTCGGAACACGACGGCTAGGAAGCCGTCGCTCCTTGTAACATGATGCGCACGATCATCGTTACAGGCTCTGCGGGATTGATTGGCTCGGAAACCGTGCGGCGTTTCGCGGGAGACGGCGCGCACGTCCTCGGCATTGACAATGACATGCGCGCAAAATTTTTTGGCGCCGAGGCTTCCACGAAAAAAACGCGTGACGACTTAATCGCAAACATTCGCGATTACGAACATCGCGACATGGATATTCGCGATGCGGCCGCAGTAATGGATTTGTTCAAACAGCATCGCGGCACGATTCACGCCATCGTGCACACCGCATCGCAACCATCACACGACTGGGCTGCACGCGATCCGCAGACTGATTTCACGGTGAACGCCAACGGCACGCTGAATCTGCTCGAAGCTGCGCGAATGTTTTCTCCCGAGGCGCCATTCATTTTCACGTCAACGAACAAAGTCTATGGCGACACGCCAAACGCTTTGCCGCTGCGCGAACTCGACAAACGCTGGGAAATAGAGCCCGGCCACGAATACGAGCCAGGTATTTCAGAGACCATGAGTATCGATTACACCAAGCATTCGCTTTTCGGCGCGTCGAAAGTTGCAGCGGATA
>JBARMF010000374.1:0-2771 GCA_049802315.1 Candidatus Udaeobacter sp. | reverse complement strand
GCGTTGTTTAATGATGAAAACACCGGCGACGAAGTGCCATCCGACGGTGACGATAGCGCAGGACCTGCTTCCAGCGATGACGGCGAAGAGGCAAATGACAATGGTGGCGGTGACGTGCCCGGAGATGAAGATACCGGAGATAATGACACAGGGGATGACGATGGAGGCAATGGAGGCGATGGCAGCGGTGGTGATCAAGGCCAATAAACGAACGGCAATTTAGTTCGCAGTAGGACAAGTTCTCGCCAGTATCTTGCCAGCGCGCGGTCCGTACAGTATTCCTAACCGCATCCCGTTTGTGGCGCGTTCGTCTAGTGGTTAGGACACAGCCCTCTCAAGGCTGGTACACGGGTTCGACTCCCGTACGCGCTGCCAGAGCCATTTTCAGAGGAGAAATGGCCTGATTTATACCATATTTTTGACGGATTGATGACAGACGCACACCTGTACGAAGTCCGTGCGCGCTAGGATCGTTTTTGATTGCCGGGCGGCTCAGTGTTAACGAAAGTTTCTCGTTAGGTTTATGGCTGACTCGACTCGCAAACCCGAATGGACGGACAGGCAGGCCGCAGCCTTCGCGCTATTCGATGCGTCGCGCGATCCGAAGGAGTTCCTTCCGGAGATATACCACGAAGCCAGCAATGCAGCGCAAGATCCAGATGCACGCATATCCAAGATATTGGCGAAGTGCTCCGCGTTGTTCGTCAAACTGTCTGAGGAACAGGCGACGCTTGCGCACCGGATTGATTGCTATACCCGCCGGCTCATCGTTCTTACGGTCATGCTTGTCGTAGTAGGAGCGATTCAGACCTACAAACCTTTTTTGCCAGGATGACTAGCTCACAGCACGCTTACAAAGTCCGCCGACGCAAGGGCCGCCGCGGCTTTGAGCAAGCCCTTGCGTGTAAGACTAGCTATCGCTGTCCATCTAGTAATCCCACTTTCCGGCACCGGTAGGGTTCCATATCCACCCGACGGGCGCGGCCGGGCTTGCAATCTTGTGATGCCGGTGCTTGCCACCACCCGTGACGTTCTTCAACGGATCCAGGTCCCGAACCTTAATGTTTAGTTTTTTTTGCTTTTTCATTTCAGGCGCTCCTTTCTAGTTTGTTCCACTCACACCAGGTAATGCGTAAAGCCCGGGCTCGAGGTTACGCGAAAGATGCAGAAATGCGTTAAAATCCATTAGGGCATAGAATCCAGACCCACGAGCACGCGGGCGCCTTCAAAGAGGCATCGTAGCGACGGCGGCGCGAGCTCGCCGCTCATGTCTTTTTTAGAGCTTCCCTCTTCTCCGATCCTGCTCAAGACCGACGACCGAAGGCGACATCCTGACAATCCAAACTTTCCGGGTAACCTCGCGCCGCATTTTACGCATTACATCAGTACTATGAAAAGATGGATACATCAGGACGATCTAGTGACATGGCATAGAATTCTATTTTCTATGGTATGTGATCGCATTTTGCGTTGCAATGTGGACTGTTCTCGCTCCTGAACCATCGTGGGGATTGGTAGTGAATTTTCGTGCAGTTCAATCGGACTGCATTGTTGCTCACTTGGCGATGCGCGAGCATCGCGGCGACTTCTGCGAACCGTAGCAGATGCATGCTACATCGGGAGCATTTTCAACCAAACCTCGATGGGAGGGAGTCCCATCTACGTCGATGCAAAGATGGTCCGCAACAGCTCGTCGAGCTTTATTTCACACCCGCCGCAGTCCTCCGGCGTTTAACGCAAGAAACGCTCCTTCAAGCTCCAGAAACGCGATCAGGTTTTATCGAAGTACAATGTAACGGCTTGCACATCGTCACAATGTGCGTCTGCCATCCAGGTCGTTCGCCTGTTGGAATGAATAGCCGAGACTCAACCGTAGCTTCAACGGCTGTGCTCAGATCGTCCGCGACGATCTCCCTGCACTTCACTCGCCCCTAAGTGTGGTAAGGTATTTTTGAATCCCCGGCAAGCCGGTCGCAGGAATTTATTTATCCGCTGATCGCTGCCGTGACTGGCCCCATCTTAACCTTTGCGCCACCCGCCTTTTTCGGCGCATACAGCAGAAATTGGCCGCTGCCAAGTTCGATGGCTCGCGACCCTTCGCCCACGCTAAAAATAGTCTTCTCGCCAAGGCGTGTGATCGTTTGATCCTTGAAAGTCAGCTCACTCCGAGACTTCACACCGGTCTGCACGGCGGTGCCGTGGCGAACATCATCATTCACGGCAGCGGGACGTGGTGATGCGTTCGATGGTAGAACTCGAACGTCCTGGATGACTTGAGTCACCTTGGCTTCTTTAAGCTCGTCCGCGCTGACCTGGTTTGGGAGCCCGCTCACAAGCGCAAACGCAAGCGCAGCTATCGTTAAAATGTACTGGGACTGGATATGCATCGTCCCTTTGTACCCAGGAATTATCCCAAGTCTAATCAAAATCCAACGAAAAGCGGGTCACAGAAAAGAGCACGGCATGACGGAGTCGCTCAGCCGCGCGCTTGGCAACGTCCTCGAAACGCCCAAGCACGGAGGCCATTTCAAAAAGCCGTACTGCTGCCTGAAACAAAAAGTCGCTACGCTGTGCAACCCGACGACTTGTTGTGAATTGCGGCTGTCCGGTGTGATTATAGCCAAACTCAATCTGCCCGTTATAGGGCGCAGAGCTCGATTTAACCCGCTAGCAGCAAACGTGGCGGAAATAAAAGCACCGCACGTCTAAAATGAGCCCAGATGGCCTTAGAATGAATTCCCACGTTCGCTCTATCTGCCATGGCAGTTGCT
>JBARMF010000373.1:0-2459 GCA_049802315.1 Candidatus Udaeobacter sp. | reverse complement strand
GGCGAGCATGCAAATTTGCAATATCGCATCGATGACGTGCTTCTCCCGGAAAGTATTCCGGGTTTTGGGCAGGTCCTGGAGACCCGCTTCGCGGACAACATTTCGCTCATTACTGGCGCGTTGCCGGCGCAGTTTGGATTTCGCAACACCGGCGTAATCGATATCCACACGAAGAATGGTGCTGTTTTCCAACAAGGCGACGCAACGGTCTATGGCGGAAGCTTCGACACTATCAAGCCGAGCTTTGAGTACGGCGGTGTGACTGGGAAACTGAATTATTATTGGACCGGGAGTTATCTGCACGATGGCATCGGGATCGAGAACCCAACGGGCAGCGCCAACCCTCTCCATGACGACACCGATCAATATCGGTTGTTTGGTTATTCCTCTTACATTGTCGACGACACCAGCCGTTTCGTATTGCTGACCAGCGGTTATCACGGTGATTTCGAGATTCCGAATAGTCCCGGGCAGACGCCAGAGTTCATCGACATGGGAAGATCGAAATTCAATTCGGCCGCGCTCGACGAGACCCAGATCGAGCAGGATGGGTATGCCATCCTCGCCTATCAAAAGAAGATCGACGATTTCAATATGCAGGCATCGATCTTCACCCTGTACAGCTCGGTGCTCTTTCGGCCCGATAATACCGGCGATCTTATTTTCAACGGCGTCGCCTCACGCGTTGATCGCGACATTTTCTCGAACGGAATTACGTTGGACGCGAGCTACAAACTCACCGATCAACACACGCTCCGCGGCGGATTCCTTATAAACGCGCAGCATGCCACCGTCGGAACGGCCACACTCGTTTTCCCAGTCGATGCAAATGGCAACCAGACCAGCGACATTCCCCTGCGCATTGTAGATAACTCCGGCAAGTATGGCTACTTCTACGGATTCTATTTGCAGGATGAATGGAAACCGTTCGAACAACTGACGATCAATTTCGGCGGCCGTTTCGACATCGTGGACGCGTTCGCACACGAGAACCAGCTCAGTCCCCGGATCAATATCGTTTACGAGCCGTTCAAAGGGACGGTGTTTCACGCCGGGTACGCGCGCTATTTCACACCACCGCCGCTGGAGAATGTTGAACAAGGCACGATCTCAAAGTTCGACGGCACAACCAACGAATCCGCCATTCAAAAGGATTCCGTCACGAAATCGGAGCGCGCGCATTACTTCGATGCGGGCATGACGCAGCAATTTTCCAAAGCTTTCAGTGCAGGCATCGATGGTTTCTACAAGAGCTCGCACTCAGTGCTGGACGAGGGTCAGTTCGGTGAGGCGCTTATTCTTTCGTCGTTCAATTACAGCCGGGGCGAGATTTACGGAGGCGAATTTACGGCAAACTATAACGAGGGTGGGTTCACCGCGTATTTCAATGCGGGCTACGAATGGGCGCGAGGAACGAACGTCAGCTCAGCACAATTCTTATTTGATCCAGATGAATTCGCTTACATCAAAAAGAACTGGGTGTTTCTCGATCACGATCAGCGCTTCACCGGTTCCGCCGGTATTTCCTACACGTGGAATGACTGGCAAGCGGGAATCGATGGACTTTATGGAAATGGCCTGCGCCAAGGTTTTGCCAATACTCAAAAGCTCAGTCCCTACGAAACATTCAACATGCACCTCTCGCGCCGGATCCAGATCACCGAGAAGACTGCTCTCAAAATCCGTTTCGATGTGGTGAACTTGCTCGACAAAGTCTATGAACTGCGCTCCGGCAGCGGCATTGGCGTCGGAGCACCACAATTCGGTCAGCGACGTGGGTTCTACGGAACTGTCGCTTACGAATTTTGAATAGTTCAAACTAATCATTGGGCGTTGTCGAGGGAAGCCGATCGTCCAGGGCAATGCTGTTGGCGGCGCCCGCAGCCGCGTGCCATTAGAAACTTCTTGCGAAGCAAATTGCTCGACGCCAAGATCGCGCTTGATGCCATGCCGCGCGCTTCGCCTTCGATTGGGCTGGTTTGGCAGTACCACTGTCCTCTTTCTCGTAGCGGCGATTGTGTTGATGGTGGGCCTGTCAGCCGCGCCGAATCTGCATGAACGACTCCATCCCACGGCTGGTTCACTTCACGAATGTGCGGTTACACTCATTGCTTTCGGCAGTTGTCATCACGGCGCTGCTGCGCCGCTGCTGATTGCGCCTACCACCACGTTACATCTTTCTAAGGTTGCGGTTCTTGGTCTACCGTGGGTCGAATCGCCATTTCTTGTTGCGCGCGTGTTCGAGCACGCGCCACCAGGGGACTTCTGATCCGTTGGTTCTTCCCGCATCGCGCGGGCGGCGGTGTGCACTGCGTTTCGTCGCGCCGCCGAATCAATGTGCGCAGAACGCAAATATTGGGCGTTTTCGCCCAGCATTCTGAGTCAGGAGTTTTTAGATGAAAAAAATCATTTCAGTCGCATTAGCGAGTCTCTTAGCAGCAGCTGTTTCCGCGCAACAA
>JBARMF010000372.1:0-1911 GCA_049802315.1 Candidatus Udaeobacter sp. | reverse complement strand
GCCTGCATCGCGACCAATTGGTTGCCGCCAAAGACGGCCAAAGACGATTTTAATTTTAGCAGATTCGGCGAAATCCCGGTACTCGTCGGGGGCCGGATTAAACCGCTGGACACCGTCGCGCGGAATTCGCTCTTAATCATTCACGGAAAACAGGAACTGGACCTCGAAGGTGGCAAGCGACTGAGTGCGATGCAATGGCTGACTGACACGCTGTTCAATGCTCCCGTTGCCGATCAATATCCGGTTTTCGTCGTGCAAAACGCAGACGTCCTCGGCTTGTTCGGTTGGCAACAAAGCGACCGGAAATATTTTAGTTTCGCTGATTTTTCGCCTTTCCTGAAGCAGATCGATGAACAAGCCGCGCAATCAGACAAGCTCGAAGCAGTCCAGCGCTCCGCCTATCAAAGCGCTATTCTGAATTTGCGGAACGGACTCTCGCTATATCAGCGCTTGAAAAACAGCATTCAACCTGAGGGCGTGGAAAATTTCACTGCTGAATTGCAGAGTTACGCGAGCAGCGTCCCGGGTGCAGCAACCGCAGCGCGCCAACGCTCGATGGGCGAAAATTTCGACAAATCGAAACTCGATGACGTCGCTCAGATGATTCAGCGTTACGAACATCTGTCGGACATGGCATACATCCTGGCTGTTCCTCCCATGGGTCTTCCGGGGTCAGCGCCCCCGGCTACAGGAAACGGTGAATGGCAGTCCGTTGGCAAAAGTTTACTTCAATCGGTGGGGATCGGTGAAATTCACCCGATCGTGGTGGAATATGCAGTCATTGGCGACGCCTACCGCGGAAACGATCGGCCGCTCTTCAATCAGCATGTGCAGGTCGTGACGGATTGGTTCGCAAAAGAACAGCCGAACACGATGGAGCGCGCGTCGTTCGAATTTTTGTTCAATCGGCTTCAGCCCTTCAGCCAAAGCATGACTCTTTACGTGCTCGCGTTTCTGCTGGCGTGCGCGTCATGGCTCGGAGCGAGCAGTATTCTCAGGCGTTCGGCTTTTTACCTTTTACTCCTCGCGCTTGCTATTCACACGTTTGGTCTGTTTTCGCGGATGTATTTGCAAGAGCGTCCACCGGTCACGAATCTGTATTCATCGGCAATTTTCATTGGGTGGGGCGCAGTCATTGTCGCGCTGATACTTGAACGCATTTTCAAAGACGGCATCGGCGCGGCGTGCGCGGGCGCAATTGGTTTCGTGACCTTAATCATCGCGCATCATCTCGCAGGTAGTGGCGATACCTTGGAAATGTTGCAGGCAGTGCTCGATACCAACATCTGGCTCGCGACTCACGTCGTCGCGATTACCACCGGTTACTCCGCCATGTTTCTCGCCGGTATGCTTGCCATCATCTACGTCGTGCGCGGTGTGTTCACGACGTCGCTAAAAAAACAAACCGCCGATTCGTTAGGGCGTATGACCTACGGCGTCATTTGTTTTGCCACGCTGTTCAGTTTCGTCGGCACAGTGCTCGGCGGAATCTGGGCCGATCAATCATGGGGACGTTTCTGGGGTTGGGACCCGAAAGAAAACGGCGCGGTGCTGATCGTCCTTTGGTGCGCAATCATTTTGCATGCGCGCTGGGGCGGATTCATCCGGCAACGCGGCCTCATGATCATGGCGCTGTTCGGCAACATCGTCACCAGTTTCTCGTGGTTCGGCGTGAACATGCTCGGCGTGGGCCTGCATTCCTACGGTTTCATGCAGAAAGCATTTCCATGGCTGGTTGGATTCATGATCAGCCAACTAGCATTAATGACCATCGCTGCGATGCCACTTGAAAAATGGCGCAGCTTTGCGCCCGCGCGTATCCGAACTCGTGACGAAAGCCCGCAAGTCTCGCCCGCTCCTTTCCCTGGTTAATTGCAGGTGCAAGAAACTGATCCCATCACTCCATGAATG
>JBARMF010000371.1:0-1647 GCA_049802315.1 Candidatus Udaeobacter sp. | reverse complement strand
TTCGAAGCGCGCACAAAAGCGGCGGAGCTGCTGGAGGAGAGGGGACTGCTCGCAAGAACGGAAGCCTATGAAAACAATGTTGGATTCAGCGACCGAAGCGACGTTCCGATTGAGCCGCGACTCAGTGAGCAATGGTTTCTGCGCTACCCGAAAACAAAGGAAGCGCTCGCGGTCGTCCGTGATCATCTCATCCGTTTCTTTCCAGCGCATTGGGAAAAAGTTTACGCGCAATGGCTGGAGAACATTCGCGATTGGTGCATCAGCCGTCAGGTGTGGTGGGGACACCGGATACCGGCTTGGTACCGGAAATCCCAAATCCCAAATCCCAAATCCCAAAGGAGCGAGGAAATTTATGTTGGCATCGAGCCGCCGCCTGATCCTGAGAACTGGATGCAGGATGATGACACGGTCGACACCTGGTTTTCATCGTGGCTGTGGGCTTACGAGACGATGAATCCCGAGACACGAAAGAAGTTTTATCCGACGAGCGTTCTCGTGACCGGACCGGATATCATTTTTTTCTGGGTCGCGCGCATGATCATCGCCGGGCTTGAGTTCATGCCGGGCCGATCCAGCAAGATTGGCGACAACATTCCGTTCCACCACGTTTTCTTCACCAGCATCATTCGCGACAGGCAGGGCCGCAAAATGTCGAAGTCGCTGGGCAATTCTCCTGATCCTCTTGAGTTGATCGGCAAGTACGGCGCCGACGGCTTGCGATTTGGTTTGATGCGTATCGCGCCAACGGGACAGGACATTCGGTTCGATGAGCGACAAATTGAGGAAGGCCGTAATTTTGCGACCAAGCTCTGGAACGTCGCGCGTTTTCGCCAGATGCACGGCCCCAGCGATGCTGCACCAAAAATTGACGCAGAGGCGTTGTCGATCTTTGCCGTCGAAGTGCTCGCTCGTTTGAATGAAACAATCGACGCAATCGAGGCAGCGTATCGCGAATATCACTTCAACATGGTCGCCCAGCATCTCTATAATTTTGTCTGGAGCGATTATTGCGACTGGTTTGTTGAAGCTGCCAAGACTGACATCTTCAGCACGGACGAAGCGAAAAAGACATCGACGCTGGCAGTCATGGATGTTGTGCTCTCGGCGACATTGCGGCTGCTGCATCCTTTCATGCCACATTTAACTGAGGAGATTTGGTCGTTACTGGGCCTTGGAAAAGGCTCGATTCAGTTTGCGGCCCCGCCCGAAAAGTTTGCGTTGGACGTGGTAGCCGACCTCGCAGAAAGGCGACGACTTGTATCAAGCATCTATGAAACCGTTCAAGCTGGTCGCAATCTGAGATCAACATCGAAATTGCCGTCAAACAGAAAGATACGATTTATTTTACGCACGGATGATAAACAGATTTCCGAGCAAACTCCGACTCTGAGCCGATTGTTAAATGCCGAAGATCTAACGCTCGACGCCAGCTACACGGCGCCGGCTGGCACGCCAGTAGCAGTCACGCGCTTAGGCGAACTTTTTCTCGCGATCGCCGCTGCGGACCAAGGGCACGAACGCGAACGGCTAGATAAGGAAATCGCGAGAATTGGTGAGGAAGCGCGAGCCGCTGAGGCAAAATTGCAAAACAAATCCTTCGTCGAGCGTGCTCCCAAAACTGTTGTCGAGGAGCACCGGAGGCGTATT
>JBARMF010000370.1:0-3685 GCA_049802315.1 Candidatus Udaeobacter sp. | reverse complement strand
CTGTATCAGTGTGCGCAGGAGCTTAAATTCGAGACTCGTAAGATTGATTCGTTTGCCGCTGACCGAAACTTCATAGCGCGCCGGATCAATCGTGATAGGACCGGCCGTCAAACGTTCATCGCCCTGTTTGGTGTCGCCGCGGCGCATGATCGCCCGAATGCGTAAGACAACTTCCCGGGGGCTGAACGGTTTTGTCACGTAATCGTCGGCTCCAAATTCCAGACCTACTATCCGGTCAATTTCTTCCGCTTTGGCTGTGAGCATCATAATCGGGACCTGGCGAGTGCCTGGATCGCTTTTTAGGATTTTACAGACTTCGAGCCCAGGCATCTTCGGCAACATCAGATCAAGAATAATTAACGCTGGCTTTTCGCGGCGCGCTTTTTCCAGTCCGGCCGCGCCATCGAGCGCTGTGGAGGTTGCGAAACCGGCTTTGCGCAAATTCAGCGCAAGAAGATCAACGACATCGCGTTCATCCTCAATGATCAGGACTGTGTTCCCAGACGCGGGTTCCATGGCAGTTCGCTTTATCGCCGAAACTGTTTCGATTTGCCAGCGAAGGTTTTTGCCAACCGAAATTTTGCGCGAATTAGAGAAACGCATTGCCAATAGGAAGCCATTCGGTACGCTCCGGTTCTGGTCACACCGGCGGTGGAACTGCAGTGTACATCAATTCAGCCGGCCAGCTTGGCACGGTCCCTTCTTCGGTGCGGTTCAAAAATAGTATCAAACCTATGGACAAGGCCAGCAAAGTGATCCTCACGCTCAGGCCGGTAAATTTAAAGTACAACAGCGATAGTAGAGCACACCGCAATTTGGTCTTGTGGCCGAGGAAGTGGAAAAAGTATGCCCCGATCTCGTCATTCGCGATGTCGAAGGAAAAGCCTTTCGTGTGCGCTACGATGCCGTGAACGCCATGTTACTTAACGAGTTCCTAGAAGAACACCGCAAAGTTGAGGAACAACAAGCTACTGTGACACAACTAAAGTCTGAACTCGCTATGCAGCGCAAAGAAATGAAGGCTCTCACGGCTCATCTCAAAGAGCGGGATTCCAAAATTGAAAAAGTTAGCGCCCAAATCCGTTCGACAAAATCAACGACCCCAATTACTTTCAACGCTCACTGATGAACGTGCAACGAGGCAAAGGTCGCCAGCGAAGTTTTTTGCCGGCCTATCGTTCAAAAGCGCGACGGTTCCTAAGGGGGAAAGCAATACGAGTTTGAGCCGTAAGTCGCCTTGGTCGAGAGCTCCTGAACGAGCTGTTCGTTTCGCGTTTCTCGATCCTACTTTTGTGCCGCTTGCAGGTCCGATTTTTGCATTTTCTGCAGGTGCTCGACGGCTTTTGTTAACTCCTCGGCCCGCGTCAGCAAGAGCGATTCACGCCCATACATGACCTTAAGGAACCCGTTGCGTTCCTTAAAGGCGAGTTTTAGCTCCTGCACGTCTTCTGCGGAGAGAGTATAGCCCGCTTGGAAATGCTTGGGTGGGCCCGGCAGCACATATATCGTCCAGTGTTTGGGAGCGATTTCTTCTGCTGGCCGATCTTTCGTATACATGTAAATGGTAAAAGACTTGCGTGATAACTCACGGCCGTCAGGGGCTTGAACCGTCTGAAACCCGTGCCAGGAATGCTCGTTTGTTTCAAAAAGGATACAGTGATTAAAAAGCGGAGGATAAGAAGCAATCTGGTCGTTTTCAAAGTCCCATGGATCGGTGTGAAGCTCTAAATTTCCACCCCACTGCTCATTCCATTCCTTATTCAGATAAACAATAGCGTTGCACCGACGGTGGTATCCAGTCGAGTAGTGTGAGTTGAAATCAACGTGCGGAAACATTCCTTGACCCGATAGATTATCGTGAGTTCCGCCGCCGTGATACACGGGATCATAAAGCAGATTCTGGATCCCCGTAACGCGCTCCATAACCCTGGCAAACTCAGGCGATGAAACGTAATCGTCTACTAAGCGATAGGTCGGCCCGATTGATCGAACGTCGTGGCAGGCAAATTTGCGGCTTTTCTCTCCAGCTTCGCCCCGCATTTGGCTCTCAAGCGGCACGGGGAATTCCCGGAGCATCGCCTCGGCAATAGCTGAATCAAAAAAAGGCGTGATCAGCACGTGTCGAAATGGTTTGGCAGAGGCAAATTTTTCGCGGTAAAAGTCCGCTTTGTCTATTAGGTCACTGGCTAGAATCTGCATGTGTGCGCAAGATTTGCGCGGCACACTCACATCGAAACATTCCATGTCAACCACTAGCGCCGATTCTTGCTTCCGGCCTCGCCTTCATATATTCGTCTAGGCGCAGCGAAAAGACTTCGAATGCGTCTTGGCAGTATGGACATTATATTCACGAGTCCCCTATCGTCGCTGGTGACGTTATTTGTTGGGTATCTGGACAAGATGATCAAAATGAAACACAGAACGCCTTCGCCGTTTGGAACCTACTATGAATTTGGAACAGGATGGGGCGGAACATTGGCGGCATTTATGCTCGCGGCCGAGCAGGTCGCATCCATACACGGTCTCAGTGCTGAGGACTTTCGCGTATTTGCGTTTGACACTTTCGAAGGGCTCCCGCCAAGCGCTCATCCTGCCGATCGACACGCTTCTTGGCGCCAGGGTGCCATGGCCACCAGTGTCGACGTCATCCGCCAAAAAATGGAGGGGCATCCGTTCGCAAAACGCGTGCCTGTTCAATACATTAAAGGCACCTTCGAAGAGTCGTTGACCGACGCCTTAATCGAACAACTGAGACCCTTTCCTCCCGCACTCGTGACGATTGATGTTGATTATTACACCTCTACGTTGGAGTCGCTCTCTTGGCTTGATCGATTTATTGCCTCCGGCGCGTTGATTTACTTCGACGATATCTGGGCATTCCACGGACATCCAGAGTACGGTCAGGTTCGTGCGATTCGCGACTTTCGCGCACATAGCACGAACGGCGTGCTCACTCCATTCGACACGTTCGGCGCGGCGGGGAAATGTTTTCTCTATTGTCGAAAAGCCTTTGAACACTGAGTGGACTCTGCGCGTCGATGGTTCGATGGCAGTTCGCTTTTATCGCCGAAACTGTTTCGAATTGCCAGTGAAGGTTTTTGCCAACCGAAATTTTGCGCAAATTAGAGAAACGCATTGCGAATAGGGAGCCGCTCGGTACGCTCCACTGTTATCGCGCCGCCGATTATTTCATGAGTTTAGATAAGGCTCTGGAGATTGTTAAGCAGGCGATGACCGACCGAAGCGTTTACGACGCGATGGCGGCTCGCGAAAATGAGGTGTGGGGCACCATCTTGCCAGCGTTGGAAGATTCTCAGGACAAACTTGAGGATGCGACGGCCACCGCGAGTCTCAACGCCAACCGTCATCAATCCTATTTGATCGGCGTTGCCCGCGAAAAAAACTTAAGGTTTCGACACGGTCTTACAATTGGATGCGGTGCGGGAAGACTCGAGCGCGCACTCCTTCAGGAAGAAATCTGTAGCACCCTTCATGGAATCGACATTTCAGAGAAGGCCATCGCTGCAGCGCGACAAATAGCGAGGGAGAAGAATCTAGCCCTTACTTATGAAGTAGCCGACGTAAACTTCATCAAGCTACCAGAGAAAACGTTCGATCTGGTAGCTGCCCAGACCTCGCTTCATCACATCCTTTTTCTTGAAAGAGTGGCGGAGCAGGTGTGGCG
>JBARMF010000369.1:0-5707 GCA_049802315.1 Candidatus Udaeobacter sp. | reverse complement strand
TCCAGCGGACCGCGAGAAATTGCGCCGGGCAGTTCTCAATCTTGTCGCCGGCAAAAAAATGCCGAGGCAAAAACAGCCTGGTTGAAATTCTCTCGTCTCTTTCTGGCAAGCAATAAGGCGATTCAGCCATGCCCTGGCGCTGTCCTAAACGCCTGGACCAGGGTCCAACGCGCAGTTTGATGTTGAATCCTCGTGGGTGGCGTTTTCGTGGGGGAAGTGATTCAAAGTCACTCGCGACGCATCGCTGGCGCTCCGCAGCTAACTGACGACGGACTAATGCTCGGTCCATTCCTCGGCGTCGGGCCTCTTTAAACCGGCTGAATCCATGCAGCCACTCGGACCGAGCAAATGGTTGACCACAGTAATCGATTACCCGCACGACTTGCCCGTCGTTCAGCTCGCTGATGGGAACGTTTCAATAGACCGCTTTTTTAGACCGAGCTTGTGCATATCTTCTCTTGGATACTCGCTGTGAGACGATGGTGATGATGAGGTCAGACTGTTTATGAGCGGATTTTTCGAAGAGTTGCAGCGGCGGAAAGTTTATCGCGTTGCGGCGGCTTATATCATCGCTGCGGGATTCATCATTCAAATTGGTTCTGCGGTTATTCCGGCATGGGAATTGCCGAACTGGACGTTGCGTCTCGTCATCGTGCTTTTGCTGATTGGTTTTCCGGTCGCGCTCATCCTTGCCTGGGCTTACGACGTGACGCCGCAAGGAATTCAAGCCACCCCGAAAGTTCCTGGGCGGCATCGCCGCCGGAATGTTACTCTTCTCGTTGTCGCCGGCGCGATAATTTCTGTCGCTGCGGGATTTTTTCTCCTGCCGCGCGCTTCCGCGCGCAAGGTTGATAAGTCGATCGCAGTCCTGCCGTTCCAAAATCTCAGCGCAGAAAAAGAAAACACATATTTCGCTGAGGGCATTCAGAATGAGATTCTCACGAAATTAGCGACGGTTCGGGATCTCAAGGTTATCTCGCGCACCTCGACGGCCAAGTATCAGAGCAAGCCGGCCAATTTAAAGACAGTGGCGCAGGAGCTGGGCGTTTCCACCATCCTCGAGGGCACCGTGCAGAGAGCTGGCGACAAAGTTCGGGTGAATGTGCAGTTGATCGATGCCCGCGCCGATGCGCATCTGTGGGCGAAAAGTTATGATCGTGACTTTAAGGACGTTTTATCAGTTGAGAGCGAGGTCGCAGCGCAAATCGCGGATGCGTTGAAAGCGAATCTGTCACCAGTCGAAACGCATGTCCTGGCCGCGGCGCGGACAGAGAATACGGAAGCTTATGATCTTTTCCTACGGGGTCAGTATGAGTTTCACCAGGCAGAGAGCAGTCTGGCTGCAGACGCCTATGATCGCGCCGACACATTTTACGGACAGGCGCTGGCTGCCGATCCAAACTTTGCCGAGGCGGCCGCGGAGCTCGCACGCAATCGACTATCACGACACTGGTTCGTCGCTCCTTTAGCGCCAGCGGAATTAGAAGAAGTTAAGTCGCTCGTTGACCGCGCTCTGGCGTTGGCTCCAAATTCCCCGGAGGCGCACTTTGCGTTGGGATTATTCTTTTATTGGGGTCATCGCCAATACGAGAACGCGCTGGCAGAGTTCAATCGCACGTTGGAATTGCAACCTAACAATGCCGACGCGCGGGCTTTTTGCGCGTGGGTTTATCGCCGGCGCGGTGAATGGGAGCGCTCGCTGGCGGATTCTCAACGAGCGGAGGAGCTCGATCCGCGCGATGCCAGCATTCCGACCAATATCGGAGCGACCTGCAATGCATTGCGTCTGTGGAAAGACGCGGAGCGTGCCGAATTGCGAGCTCTCGCCATCGATCCGCACAACGCGCAAGCGGCGATGTTCCTTGTCTTCACTCGCCTCACCACGACGGGGGATGTCGCCTCGGCCCGGCGAGCACTCGATGATTTTCCAGAGGTGATCAAAGGCCTTCCTGGCGGCGCCGGCGGCCCTCGTGGCGCAACCGGAGCCGGTGACATTGGTGCAGTCATTGGCGGGCCGGTTTATCTCGACGTCATTGAAAGACGTTTCACCGATGCTTTTCAAGCTGTCGAGAAGAGGCTGGTCAACGACGATCGAGCGCATCTTCAGCAGCTTGCCGGGCTTGTCGCAATTCGCCTACTCGCGGGAGAATCTGAGGCAGCCAAATCAATGGCAGAAGAAGCGCTGCCTTTACTCGAGGCCAGACTCAGAGAGCGACCGGATGACACTTTTGCGATGACGGAGCTGTCCTGGGTTTACCTCGCCTTGGGACGTAATGCCGACGCGTTGCGCATTTCTGAACAAGCGGCCGATACAATCTCCCTCGAAAAGGACGCTCTGGCCGGCACAAATTTCCAGGTGGGGCTCGCGCAAATCGAGGCACGCGCGGGCGCGCCCGAGGAAGCCGTTAAGAGGCTTCGACATTTGCTCTCAATTCCGGCGGGTGGGGCAGTTTCCATCGTCGGTTTGAAGATCGACCCAGTCTGGGATCCGATTCGTAATCGCCCTGATTTCCAGCAGCTGCTCTCAGGCCCGGAGCAGATCGGGCCTAACAAGTAGTGGAGGTTAACCCGGCGCGCACGGAGTGCTCGCCCTACCAAATTTTTGCCAGCAGATTGCGGGTGAGGTTGTCGCTCACATTTGACTCCGTCGCTGTCTCTTGTAGAGTTCGCCGCTCGCCTGCTTCGGGCAGCCTCCCGTCAATGAATAAGATTCGTAACATCGCCATTATTGCGCACGTCGATCACGGCAAGACGACGCTTGTGGATCAATTGCTACGCCAATCGGGGACGTTTCGATCCAACCAACACATCGAAGAGCGCGTGATGGATTCCATGGATCTCGAGCGTGAAAAAGGAATCACGATTCGCGCCAAGAATGCGGCTTTCCAGTGGAACGGCTACCGCATCAACATCGTCGATACACCCGGCCACGCCGACTTCGGCGGCGAAGTTGAGCGCATCATGAAAATGGTGGACGGCGTACTTCTGGTTGTCGATGCCAACGACGGGCCACAGGCGCAGACACGCTTTGTTTTGCGCAAGGCGCTTGAAAACAAACTCAAGCCAGTGGTCGTAATTAACAAGATCGACAGAGAAAACGCGCGGCCTCATCAAGTCGTCGACATGGTTTTCGATCTTTTCGTTGAACTAAAGGCCACCGACGAGCAGCTCGATTTTCCAATCATTTACACTAGCGCGAAGAACGGTGTCGCCATGCGTGAGTTGCATGAAAAAAGCGAAGATATGACGCCGCTGTTTCAGGCAATCGTGCAACATGTGCCGCCGCCAAACGTCTCAAGCCAGCCGTTTTTCCAAATGCTCGTCTCAAACCTGCATTATAGCGATTATCTTGGTCGGATCGCGCTCGGACGCATCGTGAGCGGTCGGGTTGCCGTCGGCGATTCAATCGTGTGTATTCATCGAGACGGACGGGCTGAGCGAACGACCGTCACTGCTCTGTTCAGCTACTCAGGATTAGAGCAAGTCGAAATAAAAGAGGCAACAGCCGGCGATATCGTTGGGCTAACTGGCTGTGAAGACGTTTACATCGGGGAAACGCTGACCGATCGCGAAGAGCGCGAGCCGCTTCAATTCGTTGATATCGATCCGCCGACGATTCGTATGCATATTCTTGTTAACGATTCGCCGTTCGCGGGACGCGAAGGAAAATTCGTGACTGCGCGACATGTTCGCGAGCGACTGATTCGAGAAACGCAGGGCAACGTTTCGCTTCAAGTCAACGATACCGAAACCGCAGGCGCATTTGAGATCCATGCACGCGGCGAAATGCAAATCGCCATCCTGGTAGAGCAGATGCGGCGCGAAGGCTATGAACTAATGATTTCGCGGCCCGAAGTGATTCTTCGGCGAACTGAAGACGGCGCGCTGCTTGAGCCGATCGAAAATCTGTATGTAGATCTACCGAATGAAAATCTCGGCGACGTCTTGCAATCCATCGCGAATCGCAGGGGCGAAATTCTCGCCGTGCATCATCATGCGACGCGCGTATCAATCGAAGCGATTGTCCCGACGCGCGGTTTAATTGGATTCGAGACTGATTTCGTGAACCAAACTCGCGGTGAGGGAATAATGAGTCATCTTTTTCGCGAATACGCGCCATTTAAAGGCGACATCGGGGGTCGCGGTCGCGGCGTGATGGTTTCGATGGAGCCCGGGATCAGCACTGCTTACGCGCTCAACAACATTCAGGAGCGCGGCCGTCTTTTCATTGGTCCACAGGAAGATGTTTACGAAGGAATGATCGTCGGCGAAAACAGGCGTCCCGAAGATTTGCCAGTCAATCCATGCAAGGAAAAGCACCTCACGAACATGCGCAGCCAGGGCGACGGCAAGGGAATTCAACTTGAAGGAGTCCTCCGAATGAGTTTGGAGCGCGCCATCGAATACATTGACACGGATGAGTACGTGGAGGCGACACCAAAATCGCTTCGCCTGCGCAAGCGCATTCTGGATGCGACCGCACGCAAACGAGCCGCTGCATAGCGCGCGCTGTACAAGCCGAGACACGTTAGCTCGCGCCTTGCGAAGATGCCTCGCAAGAGGCTTTGAGTCTCCTGCGGTTCCTTTTTGAAGCCCTGCCACGATTCTGAAATCGAGGCGATCGAAGATCAGAACCCCTTAAATATTGCGCTATTATTTGTCGTCGGGACTCTGAAGCTGCTTCCGAAAATATTCTCGCCAGTTGTTTGGAAGCGAGGGTAGTTCGCTGACCCGACGCAACAGGTCGTGATTCCCTCCATTTCCGCGATAGAGATTCACAATGTCGGCGACCGGCACGTTGTGCTTATCTCTTTCAAGCACCTCGATTGAATCGCCAGCTGCGACTTCTCCTTCTTTGCGAACGGCAAAGTAGAAGCCGGTGCGACCACTCTGCAGAAACCGCTTCACCATGTCCGAACGATTGAAGCGAATGCCAAGTTTAAAACATGGCATGCGCGGTTGCGTCACCACGAACTCTGCAGAGCCCAGGCGAAAGCGATCACCAATATGAACTGTTTCCTCAAGCAACCCCGCTGTCGTGAAGTTCTCGCCGAAAACTCCCCAGTCGAGCTCCATCCCAGGAAACTCCGTGCGCCAGAACGCGAAATGCTCCGATGGATAGGCATAAACCGCCTTATCCTGTCCTCCGTGCACGCTAAGGTCAGATTGCTGGTCGCCCTCTACGTTAAGCCTCGATACTTGAACGCGACCTGCTATGGGCTCTTTAAAAATGGAAGTGCGAACAATCTTTCCCTTCCAATCGATTTCGCGCGGAAGTCCGACGTTGACCGATAAAAGCTTCATGCTGCAGTTATCGCGAGCATAGCTACCACAAAGCTTTTGGTTACGAAAGTCAGGCTTTATCAAACCATTCGCCGTTCCTGAAACGCGCTCACGTGTACGCGCGCGAGAAGCGAGGCCCAAACGATAGCAGACCTGCTGGGATTTAAGAACAACCGCTGGAATTGAATATTGAAGCTGGCCGGCAGGAGTGCATTAAATCGCTTGAAATTGGTTATTATGCATTGATTATGCACCGTGGGTGCATTAATTAACCGCCGAAAGCGCCAGCAGAAAACGTTAGCGCTGATTCAAGCGCATCGGATTAAGACGCAACAGAAGCTTCTGCACTTACTGGAACGCGCTGGAGTCCCGGCAACCCAATCGAGCGTTTCTCGCGACCTGGACGAGTTGGGGATCATAAAGC
>JBARMF010000368.1:0-7544 GCA_049802315.1 Candidatus Udaeobacter sp. | reverse complement strand
TTGGCACTCCCTGTACTTCGCGAATTACAACTTCTTTTATCGCTTCAGCATACTCAATCCCGCACGCGGATTTCATAAGATCGACCATAATTTCGTCTCCCACCCTCACCACGCCGTACTGCGAAGTTTCGCCCGGCTTGAGTTCGCGCACTGCTTTGTCCGGAAGGATTTCGAGCGCTTTGTAAACGAGGGCCTCGTTGTCCAAAGAAGTGTCGATAAGTAAATCAACGTCTGCGGTTGCTCTGGCAAAGCCGGCTAGAATAATCGCGAAGCCGCCGATGATAATGTACCGAGCGCTCAAGTCGTTTAGGGCGCGACAAAGCGCAACCAAATCCGGCTCTTCAGGGATGCGCGTCGTTAACTCTTCGTTTGACGTCGGCGGCTCATCCATTGCAGCAACCATTCATCCGCTTCCTCGTGAGTGTCGAAGCGAAAGACGCCCGTCGGGCAAATCCCTTCAAGGTGGCTTTGAAGTCGGTTGACGGTTTGTTGGAATCTCATGGCCCGGGCAAAAGCCTCTGTCGCCGGAGGGATATGTCCGACTACTTTGCCAATTTTTTCGTCCACGTTGACTACCATGTCCATACGAAAGCTACGTTCGCACGTTCCCCGCTTCTCGCTAGCGCAGTCCCACAGCGTTGCGCACGCGGTCCATGACTTGATTGGCGATTTCGTTGGCGCGCGCCGCGCCGCGGGCGAGGACATCGTCGATGTACGATTTATCCTTGAGAATTTCTTCGCGGCGTTTGCGCATCGGCGCGAAATATTCCCAGAGTTTTTCGAACAACTGTTTCTTGAAATCGCCGTAGCCAGTACCGCCTTTTACAAATCGCTCGCGCATGTCTGTGATTTCATCGTTCGACGCGACCAATGAGTACAGCTTGAAGATCGTCGATGTCGCCGGATCCTTTGGCGCATCCACCGCTAAAGAATCAGTGACGATGCTCATCACGCGTTTTCGCATTTCTTTCTGCTCGCCGAAGATGTCGATGTTGTTGCCGTAACTTTTGCTCATTTTCTGGCCATCGAGGCCAGGCACGGTTTCGGTTTCGGGCTGAATACGCGGCTCGGGCAGCTTGAAAATCTGTCCGTATGTTTCGTTCATTTTCACAGCGAGATCGCGCGTCATTTCGATGTGCTGTTTTTGGTCCTTGCCGACTGGCACGACGTCGCTGTCGTAAATCAAAATGTCCGCCGCCATCAGGATGGGATAGCTGAACAGTCCAACGTTCGCGCTCATACCGCGGGCGAGTTTGTCCTTGTACGAATGCGCCCGTTCAAGCAATCCCATCGGTGCTACCGTTGATAGTATCCAGGCGAGCTCCGTCACCTGCGGCACATCCGAATGACGAAAGAGCGTTGCGCGCTCCGGATCGAGACCGCACGCCAGAAAATCGAGCGCGATGCGGCGACTGTTTGCGCGCAACATTTCTGGGTCACGCAAACTCGTGAGCGCATGGTAATCGGCGACGAAATAAAGCGCTTCACCCTCGGCTTGCAGCGCGACCGCAGGCCGCATCATGCCAAAATAATTGCCGATGTGCAGGGCACCGCTCGGCTGGAGACCGGAAAGAATTCGCATCTTATTCTGTCATGTTCGAGCGGAGTCGAGTCATCTCTAATTGTCTAAGCGGCTGCTGCGTTCAACCAACGTCGAGAGATTCCTCGACTTCGCCCGGAATGACAACCGGGCATGTGCAGAGCGCCGCTCGGCTGGATACCGGACAAAATGCGCATCGAACTAAGTAAATGACGGATGCCTGATGTCGAATCTCGAATCAATGATGAAGCGCGAATGAAAGCTGGGCGTCTGTGTCAGTCCCGAAAGCATTCGGGATTCGCAGCCCTACAATTATTGGCGATCCGGATATCCCTGACTTCGTTCTGGTAAACCGGCGCGGCAGCGATTAAAACAACTCCTCAATGGCGAAAAATTCCGAGCCTGTTTCGGTCGTCACCGGAGGTGCGGGTTTCCTCGGCTCGCATCTCGTGGACCGGCTATTGGCGGAAGGTCATCGTGTCATCGCCATCGACAATTTGATCACCGGCAACACCGCGAACATCGGCCATCTCGCCGGCAACCAGAAACTCCGGTTCGTTAAACACAACGTCTCGAATTTTATTTTCGTTCCGGAACAACAGATCGACTACGTGTTTCATTTCGCATCGCCAGCCAGTCCGATCGATTATTTGGAACTCCCGATTCCGACCCTCAAAGTTGGCGCGCTCGGCACGCACAACACGCTTGGTTTAGCCAAGGACAAAAAAGCCACGTTCATTCTCGCTTCTACGTCGGAGACGTACGGCGATCCCTTGGAGCATCCTCAAAAGGAAGATTACTGGGGCAACGTCAATCCCATCGGCCCTCGCGGCGTTTACGACGAAGCGAAACGATTCGCGGAAGCGATCACCATGGCTTACCACCGATATCACCGCGTGGATACGCGAATCGTGCGGATCTTTAACACCTACGGTCCGCGGATGCGCTTGCGCGACGGCCGCGTGGTGCCGGCGTTTATTGGACAGGCCCTGAGCGGGCAACCACTCAGTGTGTTCGGCGACGGGTCGCAAACGCGCTCTTTTTGTTACGTCTCCGATTTGATCGATGGAATTTTCAGACTTGCGATGAGCGATTTCCACGAGCCGGTCAACCTCGGCAATCCTCGCGAGATGACCATTAAACAGTTTGCAGAGGAAATCATCCGGATTACCGGGGCGAAATCTGCAATCGAATACAAACCGTTGCCTGTGGACGATCCGAAGGTGCGCCAACCGGACATTACCCGCGCGAAAAAAGTCCTCGGTTGGGAACCGCGAGTTCACTTCGAGGAAGGTATTAAGAAGACGATCGAGTACTTCAAACAGTCGTTGAAGAGTTGAAGAGTTTAGGCGTGCGCACTTTTTTGTCGTTCTGATCCCGCAGTCGCGGGAGAAGAATTTCTGATTCCCTGCTGCGCGTATCAAGCAGCTGGCCAGAGATGTTTGAAAGCCTGGCCTCATGCTTTGCATTTCGTTGCAGCGCTCCGCTCTAATGACATCGTTTGTAAGTCTCTCAAATCAATGCGTGTTAAGACAACGGTAGGGACGCCGCGCTGCGGCGTCCGGTCGGCGCAGCGCGCCGACCCTACCATTCGGGCGCGCCAAGCGATTTGTGTCATCCCCGCATCAAAAATCATGCCAAAGGGTTGGGAAAACCTCAACATGACAACATGATTAACGGCTTGGATTTGCGCAGAGATTTTACTGGCATTTGCTGCGATTTGGTTTTGAGTTCCCCATGTTCAAGGGTGCGCTCTTTGTGGCGCTTGGGTTCTTTACCGTTTGCTTTCCCATCGTAGCGCAGCAGCCTAAACACTCTGGAGCTGGGAAACATCGCGTTGCCTCATCCGCGCTGGTGCCGCTCGATGCGGTTTCGAATTTCAGCATCTACCGTCCCAACCCTGTGAATGCGTCCAATTCCATTCTATTTCACAACGGACCGGTGCGCGCGTGGTCCGATGGCGCGCAATTGGTAAGCGAGAATGCGCTCGTGCAAATTGGAATGGCGCCGCTCGGGTTATTTCCAGTGACGTATTTTGCTCCGAGCGATATCGGATCTGCGCCCATCAGAAAGCCAGGCGCCGCTTCCAATTCTCGATCGCAAATGGCTGCGACCGATGGAAAGGATTTGCCAGGTGAGATGATCAGTTCGCCGTTGAATCAAGTCTATTATACAGGAGAAGTGGGGTTCGTTTACGGGCGATGGAGCGGTAAAGGCAACGGCGATTACTGGCAGAATTACGTTTCGGGCCAGGTCGGCAACGATCACCTTCAGATCAATGCCGGCGCGTCGTTCGAGAATTGGAGCGGCAACTCCTCGAAAATTCGCGCCTATCCATTTTCGAGATAGGTGCCGGACGGGAGCATCGTTCAAAGTGCCGTGGAAGCTGGAGTGTTCGCGAGATTAGTCGAAGGGGTTTGACCGAATCCTCGCTCTCATTAACACCGGTCTTTCAGACCGGTGGTCATCGCCTATCGCGCTCTCCTCAGCCGTTTTAACGGCTTGCCACGAGAACGCTCTTTCGATAAGCCGTTGAAACGGCTATTGCTCGATCATACCCTCTGTGCACCGGTCTGAAGACTGGTGTTAATAATATCGGGCCAGTTGCCGGAACATTTCGCGTTGAAATTTGCTTGGGCATTCTCGAATTGCGATTTAGACCTGTAAACCGATGCCCGCATCATCGCGCTTGATTACTCTTAACCTCGGATCTCAGACGATTGGTCTCGCGGAATTTCGCGTTGCTCACGGCGCTCTGGTCCTGGTGGATTATCGCCTGCGCGAAGCGCCTCTCGATCCTGAGACCGGGCAGCGTCGCGACGCACATGCTGCGTTCGACGAGGGCGCCGCGGTGTTGCGCGAGATCATGCATGAAATGCAAATCCCCCGGCGCCCGGTGAACTATGCTTTGCCCGCGCAATCAGTGTTCGCCCGGTTTGTGAAACTGCCGCCGGTGGGAGGGGAAAAACTGGACAAAATCATCTCGTTCGAAGCGCAGCAAAATGTCCCATTCCCTCTGGACGAAGTCGTCTGGGATTATCAGCTCGTCGGCGGAGGACTGGGCGAACAGATTCAGGTCGTCCTTGTTGCGATCAAAGTTGATTTGCTCGATCAAGCCAATGCAGCAGTAGAAGAAACAGGACTACAGACTTCCACCGTCGATATCGCGCCAATGGCGCTCTACAACGCCTTTCGCTACAGCTACCCAGAAGTCAGCGATTGTTCGCTGCTGCTGGATATCGGGGCGCGCACCACGAACATTCTTTTCATTGAATCAGGAAGAATTTTTTTGCGCAGCATCCCGCTGGGCGGCACCGCGATGACCGCCGCGATCGCGAGAGAATTCAACGAATCATTTGCCGCGGCCGAAACTCGCAAGAAACGGGATGGCTTTGTGGGGTTGGGCGGCGCTTATGCCGAACCTGCCGATCCCAACGTTGCGCTCGTTTCGAAAATCGCCCGCAGCACCATGACCCGGCTCCATGCAGAATTGATGCGTTCCATCACGCACTACCGCGCCCAACAGCAGGGAAATCGTCCGGCACGGATTTTCCTGTGTGGCGGCGGTGCTGGAATGCCCTACTTGCGCGAGTTCCTTCACGAAAAATTTGAAGTGCCGATCGAATTTTTTAATCCGTTGCAGAACGTATCGGTTGCCGAGTCGGCGCCGATGCAGGACGTGGCGCATTCGGCACATTTGTTAGGTGAATTGGTCGGGCTGGCACTGCGCAGCGTCACTGTTTGTCCGATGGAATTGAATCTGCGGCCGGCCAGCGTTGTTCGCAGGCACGATCTGGAAAAACGTCAGCCCTTCTTCATCGCAGCGGCGGCGTGCATTCTGCTCGCGCTCCTGGGCTGGTCGGCTTACTACACACGCGCGGCGCAGGTCGCGCAGCAAACGGCAGAGGCGCTCCGCCAGAAAAACGAAACCATGCATGTAGCGGAGGGCCAATTGGACAAGCTTAAAAAGGAAATTACCGGGTTGGACAACACTGCGACCCCCCTGATCGCGGCTGTGAATGATCGCAATTTTTGGCCGCAGATCCTCGAACAGCTAAACTCGCGCCTGCCTGAGTCAGACATTTGGATCACAGAGTTGGCCGCGACTTCCGGTGGAAAATTGTTAGGCGTCTCTGAAAAACGCGCTGCCGAGATTATGGCCACACCTCCTCCTGCGCAGCCTGGTCCGAGAGGGAGAGCCCCGACTGCGGGCGCGAACATGATCGACGGCATCAACGTACACGGGCTTTACTTGTACAATCCAAAACAGCAGGAAATCGTTGTCGATTACCTCCGGAATCTTTCGAACTCGCCGCTTTTTGTGGTCAATGCGAAAACGCCCGAGCGTTTTATAAAATCCAATTCCGTCCCGGACGACACCGAATGGGCGTTCCCGTTTGAGCTCCAGCTTACCCTTCGCAAACCGGTGAAGATGCCATGAACAAAAGCGACCACCCGCCTTCGTCCCGCAGTCGCGGGACTCCGGCGCGGCAAGCGGATTACACAGATGATTGCAAATGACGAAGCACGAATCCGCCACGGCGGACAAGTTGTGAATGACGAAGGAATGACGAAAATCCGAATGCCAAATCTGCGTAAATCTGTGCAATCGAGCTGGTGGATCAGCGAGATAGAAGGTAAAGCCGTGAAGGGTAGCGGTGAGCGAGTTGGGAAAGGAGCGAGTTTCAACTCTGCGGATCATCATCTCCGTGATCTCTGCGTCCTCTGTAGTTCAAAAAACCCAAAGCGGCGCCAAGTCGCCGCACTCCAAAGCGCTTCGTGCGCAACCCGTGTGATCTGTGCCATCCGTGGTTTCTCTCCCGTAATTCGTGTGCATTCGTGGTTAACGGCATGAAATGGTTTCAGCAAAATCGCGCGCTCGGCACTCTTCTTCTCGTTTCGGGAATTTGCATCTTGCTGGGCGCGGCACTGCTTTACTGGAGATGGAGTGTTTGGAGCGACGCAAAGCAAACGTTCGACCAGGTAACAGCAGAGCGGAACCGTCTGCAGGGTATCGATCCATTCCCGAACCACGCGAATTACCAGAAATTGCAGGGATACCTCGAGAGATACAGCGCTGCGCTGGACAAGTTCAAAGACGAACTGAAAACCGAAGTCGCCCCTGCGCCACCTCTTGCGCCTAACGAGTTTCAATCGCGCCTGCGCGAGGCGACCCTCGCTGCGGAGGAGCGGGCGCGCAAAAATAACGTGAAGTTACCCGACAAATTCCAGCTCGGTTTCGATGAATTTGGCCGAATAATGCCGACCACAGCAATGGCGGCGTTGCTTGGACAGGAACTCTCGCAAGTACAGATGTTCATTGACATTTTACTCGATGCCAAAGTGGACAGCATCACCTCGTTTCACCGTCAACCGTTACCCGAAGAACGCGGAGCATCGTCAACACCGACACCTCCCGGCCAAAGAGTTGTGACGAGTGCGAAACCGGGCGGCACGCCCACGGCGAAACTCATCGAGCGCAACGTGGTTGAGGTTACGTTCAAAGCTGCGCCCGGTGCCGCGCGAAAAGTCATCAATGAAATCACAAGTTCCACCGACCAATTCTTCATCATTCGCACGCTTTACGTCCACAATGAAAAAGACAAAGGGCCACCGCGCGAGAGAACCGGAGCGCCCACGCCCGTCCCAACCCCGCAAGCATCTCCCGGGCAATCACCCGCAGGCGCATTAAACTTCATCGTCGGCAACGAGCACGTCGAAGTCTCCGCCACGATCGAAATGCTGAGGTTTACGTTTTAGTTTTAACCACGAATGGACACCACCTTCGCCAAGGCTACGGCGGGCACGCGGATGACACGGATCAGAGATTCGTTTGTCATGTCGAGCGAAGTCGAGACATCTCTAATTTCAATTCTGAGTGATGGCGCGCGTAACGAATGACGAAGCACGAATGACAAATGACGAAACAAATCCGAATTACCAAATTGTACTACGGCCGTTGCAGTTCGGAATGCTTTCGCAGTTTGTCGAAGCGCCGTTAGGG
>JBARMF010000367.1:0-6886 GCA_049802315.1 Candidatus Udaeobacter sp. | reverse complement strand
CCACAATTTTGGGGGCTTCTGTCAATTCAAGCGAAATGCGCTGGAGCAAATCGCCTTTCGTATCCTGCATTGTCGTAATGTCTTTGACAATTCCAACGCCGGGTGCAAACCAGCGATCAATTGTCATTCGGTTGGGCGTCGTTTGCTCGCCGTGGATGCGGAACGTTTGAAATTTTCCCGCGGGCACATCGATTTTTTCTTCGCCCAGGACGTCATAATGCTGTTGCACCTTCAGGTCGCCAGCCTGGCCGTCGAAGTCCCAGGCGGCACCCTTTTTCAGTGGAGCGGCGATCATCGTCTGTGGCGGACTAAACTTAACGAATTCGCCGTCGAGATTCACCCGAGCCCAGCAGATAATCCCGTGTTCGTCTACTGTTAGCAGATCGGTGTTGGTGATCGTGCTCGCCCGATGCATTTCGAACTTAAGAAGATCTTTCCCATCAACGTCCTCCGTTCCCTCGAGACGGTACAAGACTGGCATACGGATCTTGCCGTCGGCATCCGGTTTTAGGTTCGAAACATTCAATCCCTTTCCAATTTCCTCGGTCATGTTGTAGCGCCAGGTTGTACCCGGTGCGGTGGGAATAACGGGATCAGCGAAAACCGAACTGAGTCCGAGAGAACAAACGGCGACACAAAAACTTCTCACAATGTTAATTCGCATGCTTACCAGTTACGCTCAACGAGGAGCAGTCGATCGTCACGAGCGGAAACAACGTTTGGCTAGCGGGCAAGGCGAGCTAAGTTTTCAGGTCTTTGAGGTGAATCGATGATTTTTCACTGCAGGCTGTCTCATAAATGTCATTCTGATCCCGCAGTCGCGGGAGAAGAATCTCGGATCAATTTTCGAGCGATCCTTCCCAGGGCAAATGAACAGAGATGTTTCGCTTCGCTGCTAATGACATCGTTTGTAAGTCTCTCAAAATCAATGCGTGTTAAACCAACGGTAGGGACGCCGCGCTGCGGTGTCCGGTCGGCGCAGCGCGCCGACCCTACCAATCGGGCGCGCCACGCGATTTGTGTGTTGGGTAACCTCAACATGACAGCGCTATTTACAGGATGAGTTCTGGATAATGAAAGCGTTTGAGATTGCTGACGTTCCGCGGGACGAGCTTAACCGATTTATCCGAGGTCTTCATTCTGATCCCTTCAGCGTGTTAGGTCCGCACAAGGTCGGCGATGACGTGGAGATCCGGGTCTTTCGTCCAGACGCGCACGCGGTCGAGGTCGTGCTCGATCGAGAACCAGACAAACCGATCGCTACGGAGCGGAGCCACGACGAAGGGTTCTTTTGCGCCACTGTTCCCGGCGCGGAGCGCGACGTTCCGTACCATCTCCGCATCGTAAAACTGGACGGCTCAGAAGAGCTCACGCGGGATGCGTATCAATACGGTCCGATCATGGGCGACGTCGATCTGCATCTGTTCCGCGAAGGACAACACTGGAAAATTTATGAAAAATTCGGTGCGCATTTCCGGACGATCGGCGATGCGACTGGCGTTTATTTCGCCGTATGGGCGCCGAACGCCCAACGCGTCAGCGTGGCCGGCGATTTCAACGGTTGGGATGGCCGCGTCAATCCGATGCGCAGGTTGTTAAGCGCAGGCGTATGGGAACTTTTTCTACCAGGCATCAAGCAAGGAGCACACTACAAATTTGAAATTCGCACCCAGGCGGGCGCGGTGTTGCTAAAGAGCGATCCGTTCGCGTTCTTTAATCAGCCCGGCAAAGCCACGGCTTCTCTGGTGTACGATTTGGAACGTTATATCTGGAACGATGCGGAATGGATGGACGCGCGTCAGAAAAAGAACTGGCCGCAAAGTCCGATCAGCGTTTACGAGGTGCACCTCGGCTCATGGCGTCGGAAAGAAGGAAACCGGCAGCTCACTTATCTCGAACTCGCCGACACGTTGTTGCCGTACGTGTTGGAGTTGGGTTACACGCATATCGAACTGTTGCCGGTTGCGGAGCACCCGTTCGAAGGCTCGTGGGGTTATCAGGTCACAAATTATTTCGCGCCCACGAGCCGGTTTGGTCCACCCGACGATTTCCGTCATTTCATCGACAAATGCCACCAGGCTGGAATCGGCGTGATCATGGACTGGGTGCCCGCGCACTTTCCGAAAGACGCACA
This sequence comes from Candidatus Udaeobacter sp., assembly GCA_049802315.1. Taxonomy (GTDB): domain Bacteria; phylum Verrucomicrobiota; class Verrucomicrobiia; order Chthoniobacterales; family UBA10450; genus Udaeobacter. The sequence goes on along the minus strand of JBARMF010000367.1, from coordinate 4,752 downwards.
TGCGCTCGCCGAATTCGATGGCACGCATTTGTTTGAGCACATGGATCCTCGTCAGGGCGAGCACCAGGATTGGGGCACGCTCATTTTTAATTATGGCCGCAACGAGGTGCGGAATTTTTTGATCGGAAACGCGCTCTTCTGGCTCGACAAATATCACATCGACGGCCTGCGCGTGGACGCCGTCGCCTCGATGCTTTACCTCGATTACTCGCGTAAACCCGGGCAATGGATCCCGAACATTTACGGCGGCCGCGAAAACCTGGACGCCATCCATTTTCTTAAACAATTCAACGAAGTTTGTTACGAGCGCTTCCCTGGGATCATCACAATTGCTGAGGAATCAACAGCGTGGCCCGGTGTGACACGGCCGACTTATCTCGGAGGGCTTGGGTTTGGGTTCAAATGGAACATGGGCTGGATGCACGATTTCCTGCATTACATGAGCATCGATCCGATTTACCGGCGCTTTCACCACGGTAATATCACGTTCTCGCTGCTCTACGCCTTCCAGGAAAATTTTATCCTCGTGCTTAGCCACGATGAAATCGTGTACGGCAAGCGCTCGTTGTTATCCAAAATGCCGGGCGACGAATGGCAGAAATTCGCCAATCTTCGGATGTTTCTGGCGTGGATGTACGGGCATCCCGGGAAAAAGTTGGTATTCATGGGCGGCGAATTCGGCCAGGTCAACGAGTGGAACCACGACACCCAGCTCGACTGGAAACTGCTGAAGTTACCGCGCCACGACGGACTTCGCCGGCTGGTTCAACATTTGAATTACACTTACAAAAACGAGTCCGCGCTATGGCAACTGGATGACACTTACGATGGATTCGATTGGATCGATTTTCACGACGCCGATAACAGCGTCGTTTCATTCATGCGGAAATCCCGGGATGGTGACGTTGTTGTATTCGTTGTGAACGCGACTCCACTGGTCCGTTACAACTACCAGCTAGGTGTTCCTGAGTCCGGCTTCTACCGCGAGATCATCAACACCGACGGCGAAACCTACGGCGGAAGCAACGTAGGAAATCTCGGCGGGGTGCAAAGCCAGGCACAAGAGTGGATGGGCCGCGAACACTCGATTCTGATTCATTTGCCGCCCTTGGCGACTGTGGCCTTCAAGTTGGAAAAGTGATTCGTTAGGCCAGACCGAGTTGCCGGCGTTCGGTAAACCAACTGATTTGTTCGTTAGGTAATCGGATTTTCCGGAACGATCACGTTCACCGCATGAGGCGCGAAACTGATTTCCGCTTCCTTGCCCATCTTTACCCGTTCTCCATCGAGAAACAGCGGAATGTCTTTCTTTGATTGCACAGTCACCTGATGCGTTTTGGTGAGCGTCACGCTTTCGTCATCACGCCATTTTCCAAACGCTGCCGCAGTTGCAAGCCCAAGTAATCCCGTGGCGTTCCCCACGTTGATAGCAGCGGCTTCAAGCGCTTGCTCTGAATCGGACATTTGTTCCGATACAAGAGGGCAGATAACAGCCACGACTTCAGCCTTACCATTCACTTCCGGCGAAATAAAATATTGTATTGTTGTGTCGAACATCGCTTCGAACGCAACGCCAGCTTTCCCGACAGCATTAAGAATGTCGCCTTTACGTATGGCTTCGCGGGCTTCCATCCACAACCCAGGGGCGCCGACAAAGGCTGCAACAAAAAACAGTTTGGTTCCGACACGGCCTGCTGACAGCTCCTTTGTTAAAGGATTAGCTAGTGTCTCTCTAAGGGCTTCTTGCCAGGATGAATCGCCGTATAGTGCGCGAGGAAGCACATTCAGCGTACCGCCTGGCAGCGGGATAAGACAGGTGCCGGTTCCAGCGCACGCTTCGGCAGCCGTGCGGATGGTTCCGTCTCCCCCGAGTACTACGAGCACTTCGGGATTTTGTGTCGCCGCTTCCGCAAACGCTCCCGCAATTTGGTCCGACTCTCCACACCACGTTTTGCAATTGGTCACGCCGACGCTTTTCAGGACGTCGAGCACTTCTGCCTCGGATGTAGAGTCGCAGCCACCGCTAGAAGTGTTGATTATGGCGTTGACTTTCATTTGTGGTACAGGGATGCCAGTGGGTTCCATGTTAGAGCTCATTAGAGACATAAATTTACGAGTGTTGACCATTCCGTTGTCGACGGAGATCGCACCTCTCTTGCGCAAACAGGCTGATGCCCGGAACGTACCCGCGCTTTTGTTGCCCTACGAATTGAAAGCAAAGAAATCAACGCGGCAGAAGAAAGAAGACTATCACCACAACGTTTATGTGGTTCTGCTGAGCGACGCTGTCACAAAGCACCGTTCGATTTTGCGGCTCAATCCGAAACGCGATCCACTGAAGCCATGCGTGTATGTCGGGATGACAGGAATTCCCGTCAATCACCGGTTTGAAAATCACAGAAACGGCTACAAATCGGCCTGGGTCGTCAGAAAATATGGCGTGCGACTAATGTCGGAGCTTTACGAACATTTGAACCCGATGCCATTTGAAGCCGCAGTCCAGATGGAGACAGAATTGGCCGAAGACTTACGCGCTGCCGGATATACGGTTACGGGCGGACACTAATACCTCGCGAGCGCGCAGGAAACGGTCCCACGCGCTCGCGATGATTATCGATTATACAAACAGATCGCGTTCCGGCAGTGCCCGCTGCAATCAATGGCGACGCATCAGACCAAAAACAAAACCAATTGCAAGCGCAGTGAACACGGCCTTGGTGGGATTCTTTCGAACATACTGGTCAGTATTTTGCTTTAATGCCCGAATCCCCTCTGTGGCCTCGTCCCAGACTTGACCGCTCGCGCCAGCGGCCCGTCTCACAGTTTTCGTTCGTTTCGAAGTGCCGCTGCTTTGAAGGTTCCCTCCTGAGCCCGACGAACCGGGTCCAGTTTGTCGCCTTCTGTTTTGTTCGCCCTTGACTTCCCCCTGCGGGGAGACCGCAGGTCCTTTATTCATCTGATTTTCTTCAGCCATGATTTGGTCTTTTCAACTTCTATCTCGTCGGCGCTGATGCTTCACTGACGGTGCTGATATCCTCAGCCCCGGCATTTTTGAAGATGTCCTTCGCGCGATCAACATCGTCGCTTTCGTCGGCGTGGACCGCGACCAGATAGTTGCCCTTCTTCAGCTTTTCATCGTAACGCTTTGCCTCGATTTCTGGAATACCGAGTCCAATTAGACCGCCCACGACCCCGCCAGTGGTCGCGCCTACGGCTGCACCACTAAGCGCTGCCATAATGGGACCGGCGGCAATAAATGGACCCAGGCCAGGAATAGCCAAAGCTCCAACTCCTGCGAGTAACCCGAGCACGCCACCAGTTACGCCACCTGTCGCTGCACCGGTGGTAGCTCCCTCTGGCGCCTTTGTGGCTTTAACATGACCGATGTCACGTGTGCCACCTGTGTCGGGCATTAGTACTGAAATTTCCGAAGTTGCGAAGCCTTGAGCTTGAAGTTGCTCAACAATTCGCTCAGCCTGACCCTGTGTAGTTGCAATACCGAATACTGATTTAGACATAATAATCTTTCGTTTAAGTTAAGGTTTGTTTGTTGGTTTAGTTTTTGACGTCGAGTTGATCGACAATCTTCGCTCCGCCTCCAGCGGATCGCGCGATTTGATCGACCTTTGCTTTCTCCTGCGCATTATTAACTGGACCGCGAAGCGTAACTTGCCCACTAGCGGTAATGACTTTGATATTCTTGGCAGTCATCGAAAGCTCGCCGTCTTTCATCAGCGCCTGACGAATAGCCTGTGTGATTTTTAAATCCCCAGAACTATTTGACTGGTCGCCAGATGTGGCCGTCTCACCAGAGCGATCGCGCTGGTTCAAAGCCGTGTTATCTGCGTTTGCCTTTTCATCGGCAGCCATTGCCGACAGGCTAAGTATGCTAAAACTAGCCAAGGCTAGTGAAGCTTGTTTGATGGTTCGTGTTAGTTTCATAGGTTGCTTACTTGTAGGAACTGTCGCGGTATAATCGCAGCCGCTCCGCGCGGCGGTCTTGTTTCTGTCGAGATTGTTGAACTAATAGGTGCAAGTTGTGCGCGAACGTGCGTGTGCTCGATGACAACACCATCGGGCTTTTGGAGGAGGGAGCATCAGGCGAAGTCCTATCGCCCATCTTTGATAGGACTAGGGGACATGCCAGAGCGATGTGCCTGCACCAACAAGATGCCAACTATCTGCCAGGGGCGTTGATCCAAGATTTAACGCTATCTGAAAAATTTGGGTGGCGGATCAGTGATCAACAATTCAAAATCAACACGCGCATCCAAAGCTTGATGCGATTCCTGCGTCGGAGGCGTTGAAACAATTGTTAGCTTGCGCGGACCAACCGCTAAAAAGGGATGCATGTGGCTCGCAGTCGTGGCGGATTGAGTTGATTCAGGTAACATTGGCTGCGGCCAACTGGCTTCTTTGAATAATGCGAACGCGAATTACAACAGTGACACCTGCTGCTGCGCTCACTGGAATTTGGGGACTACTGCTTTTAGCATTTGTCATTGCTGCACTCTATTTCGGGCGCACCGTGCTTGTGCCAATCGCCCTGGCCACGCTGATCACCTTTCTTCTTTCGCGTTTGGTAACTCGCCTGGAGCGCTGGATCGGACGTATCGCCGCTGTTTTAGTCACGGTGATTGCAATGTTCGCAATCTTCGCAGCGGCGAGCTGGGTCATCGGGCGTCAAGTCATCGATCTCGCTGACAAATTGCCTGAGTACCAAGCGAACATCACCACCAAAATCCGTTCCCT
>JBARMF010000366.1:0-10010 GCA_049802315.1 Candidatus Udaeobacter sp. | reverse complement strand
CGTACTGGTTTGGAATGTCACTGATGCATTCGGTGTATGTAAAAGGCGATCGCGTCGTGTGACTGGAGGGCAGGCGCATCGGCTGCGCACGGTAAGCGTAGCGGTTGCGCTACAAATCCGAAATGAGCTACGATTTCTTGCTTTGATCTGGCTCACGTGTAACCAAGCGACATGGAAGAACTTTTGAAACTTGAGAAGGTGTTCGCGGAGGCAATCGTTAAGAACGATCTCGAAGGTATCGGACGACTTGTCTCAGATGACTGGATCATTATTGGCCCGGACGGCGAAATAGTTGACCAGGCACGTTTTTTCGAGGTCATCAAATCCGGTGCCTTGACGCACGATACGATGGAGTCCGAAGATTTTCGGGTCCGTGTTTATGGAGACAACGCGGTGGTTACCGCGATAACCCGCACAAAGGGCAAATTCATGGGACAGGAGTTCAGCACGCAGGAACGAGCCACAGATGTTTTTGTGAAGCGCGATGGGCGGTGGCAATGCGTGCTGACGCATCTCACTCGACTTCCGAAGAAATGAGGCGGCGCGCCCGTGGTCGCGCCCTGCCAATTGCGTGGGGAAGTTTTGCGGTGCCTACTGAGCGCCGCTACAGTGACTCCCAATGAAGGTTGAAGTGGAGAAGCAGCCGGGTTCGGTCTCGAAGCTGCAGATTGAATTGCCAGCCGACGAGGTTGCCAAGGAATGGGACACCATCGCAAACAGCTTTGCGCGGTTCGCGAAAATTCCGGGATACCGGCCGGGAAAGGCCCCACGCGCGGTGATTGACAAAAGATTCCGCAAGGAAATCCAGGACGAACTCACGAAGAAGCTCGTCTCGAAAAGCTATCACGAAGCGGTCGAACAAGAGCAATTGCGCGTGGCTTCGCTGACGAACATTGAAGACATTCAGTTTGGCGAGGACAGGTCGATGCGTTTCCGCGCGATCGTGGTCACCGCGCCGGAATTCGAGCTTCCGGATTACAAGGAGATTCCGGTGGAATTGCCGGACAAAAAGATTTCACAAGCAGAAGTCGATGAAGCGATCGAACGTTTGCGTGATCAATCCGCCGATTTTGTGGATGTGCCGGAGCGCGCATTGCAAATGGGTGATTTTGCGGTGCTTGATTTCGAGGGTTCGATAGAGAACAAGGCGATCGGCGAAATCGCGCCGCAAGCCAGCAAGAATCTGCACGGCGGCAAGAAATTCTGGCTGCATCTGGCGCCCGAAAATTTTCTGCCAAAATTTTGCGAGCAACTAATCGGACTAAAACCGGGCGAGCCGCGGCTGGTGATCGTCGATTTCCCAAATGATTTTCCGGTAAAAGAACTGGCCGGAAAAAAAGCGGATTACTCGGTTACGTTGCGCGAAATCAAGCAGAAGGTGCTACCACCGATCGACGATGCGCTCGCGACCAAGCTCGTCCCCGGCAAGACGCTGGATGCTCTTCGCGACATGATCGAGCACGACCTCGAACATGCTAAAGAGCATGATTCGGAACAGGCGAAAGAAGGGCAGATTCTCAAATATCTGCACGAACGAATTCAGTTGGAGCTGCCCCCGGCGCTTCTGCAAAATGAAACCCGCCGCGCGCTGGCCGAATTAGTTCAACGGAATCGTGAGCGCGGTGTCACAGATGACATGCTGAAGGAAAAGGAGAAGGAATTGATAGATGCGGCAGCGGGAATGGCGGCGCATCGACTAAAAACAAATTTCATCCTGCATCGCATCGCCGAGCGCGAAAAGACTCAGGTCACAAAGGAAGATCTCGATTCGCGCATCAGACAAGAGGCGGCGCGCTATGACATTTCGCCTGACAAAATGCGCAAGGAATTGCAGCAACGCAACGCGCTGGACGATCTCGCTGAACAGCTTCTGCTGGGTAAGACTCTTGATTTCCTGAAGGCGAATGTTAGCGTCGAATTAACGAAAGAACCCTCCGTCAAAGAACAAAGATCATGACCGTGTCCAACCAAAATGTCTCGCAAGTGCTGGTTCCGATGGTCGTGGAGCAGACTGGTCGGGGCGAACGCAGCTACGACATTTACTCACGCCTGCTGAAGGACCGCATCGTTTTTGTAGGGCAGATCGATGATCACATCGCAAACCTGGTGATTGCGCAATTGCTCTTCCTACAAATGGAAGACGGCAAAAAGGACATCAACCTTTACATCAATTCACCGGGCGGCGTGGTTACGGCGGGGCTGGCGATTTACGACACGATGCAGTTTCTGACGTGCGACGTGGTCACGTATTGCATCGGCATGGCCGCGAGCATGGGGGCAGTGTTGCTCTGTGCCGGCACGAAAGGCAAACGGTTTGCCTTGCCGAATTCGGACATCATGATTCACCAGGTGCACGGCGGCGCGCAGGGTCAGGCGAGCGACGTGGAACGCCAGGTCGATTACATGTTCAAGCTCAAAAAGCGCATCATTCGCATCATCTCACAGCACACCGGCAAATCGGAAGAACAAGTCCGACTCGATTCGGATCGCGATTACTACATGTCTGCGGATGAAGCCCAAGCCTATGGCTTGGTGGACGAAGTGATTAAGTCCCGCAAGGAAATAAAATTGTTAGACGGCAACAAGCCTCCGGATGGTCGGCTGGTGGAAATGCCCGAAGCAGTATTGACGCGGAAAGGGTAACCGGGAAATTCAGAGCATATGGCGCGCGCTTCGAACCTCACCATGTGCTCCTTCTGTGGCAAAAGTCACGCTGAGGTGCGCAAGCTCATTGCAGGCCCGGGTGTTTATATTTGCGATAGCTGCATCAACGTTTGTAAAAGCATTCTCGATAAGGAGCTCAATGAAGACGCCCGGCGTCAGTCTTCGAATATTCGGGTGCCGAAGCCGGCACAAATTCGAGAAGCTCTCGATCAATATGTGATCGGGCAGGAAAGCGCCAAGAAAACTCTTTCTGTTGCGGTGCACAATCATTACAAGCGCGTGCTACAAACTCCCGCGCCCGCGGATACTTCAGCTGCGTTTCAGGCCGATCCACTGGCGGACGTTGAGATCGAGAAAAGCAATATTTTGCTCATCGGTCCGACAGGCTCCGGGAAAACCTTGCTCGCGAAGACGCTTGCCAGAATTCTCGACGTGCCATTTTGCATCGCCGACGCGACGACGCTGACTGAAGCCGGCTACGTCGGCGAAGACGTCGAAAACATCATTCTACGATTGCTTCAAAATGCCGATTACGATGTGAAGCGCGCTGAGATCGGGATTGTTTACATAGACGAGATCGACAAGATCGGACGCAAGACGGACAACGTAAGCATCACACGCGATGTCTCCGGCGAAGGGGTGCAGCAGGCTTTGCTGAAAATTTTGGAAGGCAGCACGTGTAATGTTCCGCCGCAGGGCGGGCGCAAGCATCCGCACCAGGAGTACATTCAGGTCAACACGGAAAAGATTCTTTTCATTTGTGGCGGCGCATTTATTGGACTCGATAAAATCATCCAAAAGCGAATTGGCCAAAAAGTGATGGGCTTTGGCAGTCCGACGCTCGAGGTGGAGGAAGCGGTGCGTAAACAGTCGATCCGCTACGTGGAACCGGAAGATCTGCTCGCGTTCGGGATGATACCTGAATTCATCGGGCGTCTGCCGGTTGTTAGTTCGCTCGACGCGCTCACCGAGGATGAAATGGTGGCGATTTTGACCGAAACCAAAAACGCGATGGCCAAGCAGTATACGAAACTGTTCTCGATGGAGGGAGTCCGTCTAACGCTGACCAAAGATGCGTTGCGCGCTCTTGCTGCACAGGCTGTCACCAAAGGCACAGGCGCGCGGGCGCTGCGTTCACTGCTCGAACGTATTATGCTCGACATCATGTATGACGTGCCGAGCCGCGAAGATATCGCCGAAGTAACGATCAATCGCGCGGTGGTAGAAGGCAAAAAGGTTCCCCTGATTCGCAAGAAACAGGACAAGACCGCGGCTTGATTTTTCAGGCTGTCATTTTGATCTCGCAGTCGCGGGAGAAGAATCTCTGATCCGAGATGTTTCGCTTCGCTCAACATGACGCGGGTAAAGATGGCAGTTGAGCGTTGAGTGTTCGGCCTTGCGCATTGATTGTGTCCTCTTTCTATGCGCGCCATCCTCATCAACACTGGTACCGAACTTTTGCTCGGTGATGTTCAGGATGCGCATCTTGCTTTCATAGCGCGCGAGATCCTTCCGTTGGGTCTGCGAATCGACGAGCGGCGAACGGTTCCCGATAGCGATGTGATCCGTCGCACGCTGGTTGAATTATTTCCGCACTGCGAAATTCTGTTTGTCACCGGAGGTCTAGGTCCGACGACGGACGATATCACCCGAGAGATGGTGGCTGAATCGTTAGGCTTGGAGCTGTATCAGGACCCGCAACTGCTGGCTTGGCTTCAACAGAGACTGCAAGTGCGCGGAATCAAATGGACTACCGGTATCGCGCGACAGGCGGATGTCCTTCCCGGCGCGCGCATCCTTCCGAACGAGAACGGAAGCGCCTCGGGTTTTTATTTGAAAGCGAACATCAATCCGCGCATTCCGTCGCCGCACGTTTTCGTTCTTCCGGGTCCGCCTCGTGAGCTTCAGTCCATGTTCAAGAAATTCGCGATGCCGATTTTGAAATCGATAATTGAGATGCCGAGTCAAGTCGAACGGCGATCGTACAGCATTGCGGGCGTAGGCGAATCGCTGGTTGAGAAGGCGATTGGCGAAAAAGTTTTAGCGATCCCAGGCATCGAGCTCGGCTATTGTGCGCGACCCGGCGAAGTCGAAGTGCGCATTATTGGGCAACCCGACGCAATTCAAACTGCCGATGCCATAATTCGCGACGAATTGGGTGCTTCGATTTTTTCCGAAAACGGTGAAGCGTTGGAAGAAGTCATTGTAAGACTGCTGAAGCAACGAAATCAAACGTTGGCTACTGCCGAATCGTGCACTGGCGGTTTGATCGCAAACAAGATCACCAATGTTTCGGGTGCATCGGAAGTCTTTCTCGCGGGATATGTCACCTACGCGAACTCAGCAAAGAGCGAGGTCCTGGGTGTCGATCCGAAATTGATCGACAAGGACGGTGCGGTGAGTGAAGCGGTCGCGCGCGCAATGGCTGAGGGCGCGCGTGCACGAGCAGCCTCCAAATACGCAGTCGCTACGACCGGCATAGCCGGACCGACGGGCGGCTCGGACGACAAGCCTGTTGGAACAGTTTACATCGCGCTGGCTTCAGGAGATTCAGAGACTGTCGCCAGGAAATTCATTTTCCGAACGGATCGCGAGACATTCAAACAATTAGCGGCCCAAACGGCACTCGATCTTTTGCGACTGAGATTACTCAAGGAATGACGCTTCTCGCGCGTCACCCGTGAATGTGGAAAATTATTAGTCGCCCACTTTCACCGGGGTGCCGACTTTTACAGTATCGTAAAATAACTTTGCTCCATCCGAGGACATCCGAATGCATCCATGGGATGCGGCATATCCTGGCAGAATCCCGACATGCATTCCGACCCCTTCGCCTGTTAACCGCATGAACCACCTCATCGACGCACCGACATAATGTGTTCCGCTCGGCGCGGAATCAATCTTGGCGCTGATGCCGGCGCGAACAGTCCGGCCAGAGCCGTCGACGAAGTCGCCATAGATGCTGGAACGATGATCGGGATCCTTTTCGAGAACAGAGAAATTACCGCTGGGTGTGGTGTGCCCGGCCTTGCCGGAAGAGATCGGACTGTCAGCTACGATTTGCTCGCCGATCATCAAATAGGCGCGCTGCTTGGGAAGGGAAACAACAACGTGGACGTTATCCGGCGTCGCCTGTCTCAGCAAAGCTTGATTTACCTTCAACGGTGCCTGGCGGCTAATGTACGCGGAGGCGCTGCGCATCTGTTGCGGCTGTGTCGCCGGTCTTGGTGATCTCGGTCCGAATAGGCGGAACTGAGCGCTGATTGATGAGACCAGGGCCGTCAACAAGAGCGCACAAAGAAGTGTTCGAAGTGTTCTCGGCATAAATATTAGCCGCCACTGTAGCTGTTTACTCGCCGAAGCCAACCCGTTAACCAGCGGGATTCATGGCGATCAGGAGGAGCGTTCTGCACGCGGCGCGCCAAGACAGTTTTGGCCGCGCGCGCGAATTCATCGGGCGCGCCTGAATCCGAATTCCCCTGCATCGCTTCGAGCACCTGAAGCAAACCCCAACCCTGTCCCTGGTAACGCTCCGTTTGCAAAACGCCTTCTCCTTTGAAGTTGACGTAATCGATGAGGGCGTAGCATCCCTGTGGCGTTTTCGTAAGGCGTTCAAATTGTTTCTGCACGTTAATTCGGTCGGCAGGCGCCGCTTCGGCCAGCATCTTAGGCAGAGAAGCATCCAATCTGGCAACAAGAAATTCTGCCTGCAGATCGATGGTGTCGACCAGAAACCGCCGCAACTGGTTCATCTCACTTGTATTTTGCGCTTGCAGGAACTCGGCACGCGAGCTCCAAGGGCACGGCTGTAAATGGCCCACCCCGAGAAGTAATGCCGGCAACTTCGCTCCGTGACTTGATACGAAGCTCACCAGCTTCGGAAAACTCTCTTCGAAGGGGCCTCGCCGTCCCTTTGGATACCAGATGAAATGGCCGATGCCGAGCGACGCGAAATCTTCGCCCCGGTTCCATGAGGTGAGGCCTGGAATTGTTCCACCACATTCATTTTGCCAGACTCTTTTCCCAACTTTCAAAGCATCGCTGTGCGAGAGCGTGAAGGCCTGCGCCGATTCCGGCCAAAGTGGAATCAGTCCGGTAGCGAATAGTGCAAACGGCAAGCCGAGGCCCCCTAATCGATGGCATAGCTGTTTTCTTGACGTGCGGCATTTATCCATTAGCGTGCGACTTTCTGCGACGACCAACCTTAAATTAAAACGACGCGGAAACACGATCTTATGAAACGTTTTATTGTTATTTTCAGCGCATCCTTACTTGCATTCCCACTGTTCGGGCAAGAAAAATCACCACAGCTCAAAGACACAAAGGACAAGGTCAGCTACAGCATCGGCATGCAAATCGGGTTTAATCTCGGCCGGCAAAAAGTCGACATTAACCCGGACATTCTGGCCGCCGGCATTAAAGACGCCCTTGCCGGCAAACCGCAACTGACGACCGACCAAGTTAAGGATATCATGGCCCAATTCGAAAAAGACATGGAAGCGAAACAGAAGCAAGTAGGCGAAAAAAATAAAACTGAGGGCACGAAGTTTCTTGAAGACAACAAGAAAAAACCCGGTGTGAAAACGACTGCGAGCGGTTTGCAGTACAAGGTTGAGAAGGAAGGAACCGGAGCGCAGCCCAAACCCACCGACATGGTGACCGTGAATTATCGGGGCACTCTGATCGATGGGACGGAGTTTGACAGTTCGTACAAGCGCGGCCAACCGGCGACCTTTCCCGTCAACGGAGTGATCAAAGGTTGGACTGAAGCGCTTCAACTGATGAAGCAGGGAGCAAAGTATCAGCTGTTCATTCCCTCGAGCCTCGCGTATGGCGAGCGTGCAATGGGCCCGGACATCGGTGCGAACTCGACCCTGATTTTTGACGTCGAATTGCAGGATGTGAAACCGCCACCAACACCTGCTCCGCAGGGTGCTTCGCAGGGGTCTCCGAAGGTTCCGCCTCCGCCGCAACCAGCGCCAACTAAGAAATAGCGCTGACGCGACGCTCAAGAAGCGACGGCTTGGCCGTCGGTTTTGGCGGTGACGGCTGGGAAGCCGTCACTCCTTGAGAACTGATTCCCACTGCAGCAGCGGGGCGTCACCCCACAAACCTTCCAGGCTGTAGAAGGCGCGTTTGTCGCGATGAAAAATGTGAACGACTACCTGCAGATAATCGAGCACCATCCATTGGCTGGCGGGAAATCCGTCAACTGCTACGGGTCGCAGCGAATAATGCTCGCGTAAGTGTGTCTCAATTTCGTTGGCAATCGCTTTGAGTTGAGGTTCGGACGTGCCCGAGCAGATCACGAAAAAGTCCGTAAAGCTCGAAATGCCGCGCAAATCCAACACGACAATGTCCTCCGCCTTCTTGTTCGAGGCGAGTTCAGCGCAGGTTTTTGCTAAATTTTCCGGCGTTATTGCGATTGCTCCCGATAAAGTTTTGCGCGCTGAATGATTTCGTCCACCGAGTCGGGTACGAGATAACGAATCGATTCGTTTCGCGCAACTCTCCGTCTTATTTCAGTGGCGGAAATATCGATACGACGATGGATCAACTGATAAGAATGTGACGGTTGTTTCCCGCTGCGGTCGAGGACCACAAAGCGAACGATCTTCTGCAGTTCGGCGAAGCGATGCCACTGCGGTAGTTGCTCAACGTTGTCTTCACCGATCAGGCAGTAGACAGATGCGTCGCATTCGCGGCTACGGATTTCCTCAACCGTGTCTATCGTGTACGAAGGCGGTGGTCGCAGCAGTTCGCATTCATTGGCTTCAAACTTCGGCTCGCCTTTGATCGCCGCTTGTAACATTTCTAATCGTACTTCGCCGCTCGCGACCGGAGCGGACTTCTTGAGAGGGGAAATCGCCGCCGGCACCAGGATGACTTTGTCGAGGTCGAGCGTTTCAATCGCTTCGCGGGCGAGAATCAGATGCGCGAGATGGATCGGGTCGAAGGTGCCGCCGTAGATCGCGATCTTCTTCAATCTCACAACGCTTAGACGCTCAGCGTTCAACGTTCAACTAAAAGCGTTCCATCTGACTGCGCGGACGAACGGTTTGGTTAATGAAAAGCTCGCTCAGTCGTTGCGATTCCAACTGGCTTAAACAATCTGCGTCCGTTGCAAAATTTTGGAGCGAACGCTTGCGCGATCTGTTTCCGCCCTTTGGCTGCTCAGATAGGCTGAGGTGCCATATCGGGCGACAATCGAGAACTGAGCGCCCGGCGCATCGCGATTTCTGTGTTGTGTTTGTGAAGCGCGATGTCGATAGCCGCTTTCAATTCGGCCACAGTGTAAGGCTTCAGCAAATACCCGAACGCGCCTGATTCGACTGCGCGCCCTACCGTTTCAGCAGATGCATGCGCGGTCAGAAAGACAACCGGGATATCGAGGTGCCCGCGGATTGCGGCGGCGGCCGCAATACCACTAACACCTCCATCCAGTTGAATATCCATGAGTACAAGATCGGCGCGATTGTCTTCAGCAACGCGCAACGCCTCGGCAGCAGTGCTCGCGTTACCGGCGATTTCGTAGCCGAGCTCCGCGAGCTCTTGTTGAAGCGCTAACACAGTCAGCGCTTCGTCTTCAACGATCAGAATGCGTTTTTTTGACATAATGTGGTTATTTAGAGTTACAGATGAACGCCTGGTTGTGGGCGTGAAATTTTGCTTCGAAACGACACAGTCGCGCACGTTCCGCCGGCAGGCAGGCGGGTGACGACGAACTCGCCGCCAAGTTGGCGTGAGATTGCCTGGACGAGGTCTATGCCGGTTCCGCGTTGGCCTTCAGTTTCGCTCCGCCGGGGCACAATGCCATTGCCATCATCACGGATCGTTAACGTTACTTGATCGCGAGTCCCGTGCAGTTCAGCATCGACCTTTCCAGCAGCGCGCCTATGGAATGCGTGCTTCAGAGAGTTAAGCAGCAATTCGTTCGCGATCAGGCTAAGCAAAATGCTTTGATCAAGATCGAGCGGAACGCGATCGGAGGAAACGTTAAGTGCGATTTTGCAGCCCGTGGGGTTGTGCGAGCGCAGCAGCATTTCCGCAAGCTCACGCAAATGCGGCGCGAAATTGAGCTGAGACTGCCCATGCTCGTTGTAGAGTTCTTCGTGAAGACGAGCCATGGCGTTGATGCGGTCGCGACATTCGGTGAAAACGTCGCGAACAGCGGGATCAGCGAACTTGGCAGATTGGAGCCGGAGCAAGCTGGATACGATTTGCAGATTGTTCTTCACCCTGTGGTGAATTTCTGTAAGCGAAACAGTCTTTAGCGCGAGTAGCGCCTTGAGGCGTTCGTGTGCGTGCCGCGACGAAATTACCAGTTCAGCCAGAGCGGCCGACGC
>JBARMF010000365.1:0-1604 GCA_049802315.1 Candidatus Udaeobacter sp. | reverse complement strand
GCGCCGACGCCCTCGATTGTGTACGCGGTGCGCAATCCTGATTCAATCAAGGATTACAAGACGAATCCGCACGTCGTGCACGCAATGGTGAACCGGCTCGTGATGGCTGTGACCGGAGAGTCTGACGTGGCCAAGGCTTGGGGTTCGCTCGTCTCTCCCAGTGACCGTGTCGGAATCAAGATTTCGGCAGCCGGTGGCGAGCTTTTCACAACGCACCATGACATTGTGAACGCGATCGTGGATGGTCTGGCGGCCGCAGGTCATCCCCGCAGTAGCATCATCGTTTGGGATCGCTCCCTCGGCGGAATCAAGGAGGCTGGATATCGACCATCGGCTGATGGCTACCAGGTAAAAGCAATCGCGCCTCACGACGGATATGACGGGAAAGCAACGCTATCTGCTCCTTTAGCCGGGAAACTCGTCTGGGGTGATTTTGATTACATCGGCGACATAGGGAAGATGCCGCTTTTCGCAGATGCCGACGCTACGAGCAACGTCAGTCATTTTTCGAAGATCCTCTCCAGCGACGTGGACAAAGTCATTAACGTCCCTGTGATGAGCGTCAGTGAAACGAATGGCATCGCGGGTTGCATTTACAACATGACCATCCCGAACATCGATAACTGGCGCCGGTTCGCGCAGGGCTCGCGATTCGGCGCGGGAAGTCTCGCCGAAATTTATGCCAACCCTCTCATCGCAAACAAGGTGGTGTTTAATTTGATGGACGGTCTCCTCGCGCAACATGCTGGAGGGCCGCAGCCGCAGCCGAATTACGCAGTGCACTATGCCACGCTGTATGCGAGCAAGGACCCGGTGGCTCTGGATGCCGTCGCATTGAAACGATTGGAAGAATGGCGGAAGCACGGGAGTCTCCCCCCCGTCGGTTCAGTGGCCGCCTATATCGAGTTAGCCAGCCAGCTAGGCCTCGGTAATTCGGCTAGCAATCGAATAGAGGTAAAAAACATTGGACGCTGATGTTCTGCGCTCCGTCTCGCGTTCGTTTTATCTGTCGATTCGATTTTTACCGGCACAATTGCGCGAGCCGATCGCGCTCGCGTATCTGCTCGCGCGAACAACCGACACCGTCGCCGACACCGTTCAAATTCCCGGGAGCGTGCGGATGGAAAGCTTGAAGCTGCTTTCCAATGGGATTCAAGGCACAGCCTCTCGTGATGTCGTAGCGGAACTCATTGCATCGTTTGTTTCGCTGCAGGAGAACGTAAGCGAACGGCAGCTCTTGGAATCACTACCCGGCTGCCTGGCTTGCCTGGAAAGAATGGAGCACGCAGATCGCAATGACATTCGTCTTGTGCTCGAAAAAATTACGCGTGGCCAGATGCTAGATCTGCAACGTTTCGATAATCCGCAACAGATCCGCGCGCTTAATACTGCTGCGGACCTCGATGAATACACTTATCTGGTTGCCGGTTGTGTCGGTGAGTTTTGGACGCGACTCTGTTTTCGGCACGTTCACCACTTCTCGACCCGAACTGAGGACGAGATGCTGGCCTTGGGAAAACGTTACGGCATGGCGCTCCAACTGATTAACGTCTTGCGCGATGCCGGCTCGGATCTTCGCGCGGGAAGATGTTATTTTCCCGAAC
>JBARMF010000364.1:0-4425 GCA_049802315.1 Candidatus Udaeobacter sp. | reverse complement strand
TGCAATTGCGCAACAACCGACCTAAGCGGCGCACCGTCTCATAACAGACATGATTCCACCCTCTCTGCGAGCGAGTCCTCTACCTACGAAATTTCGCAGCACGAGAACCGAGTGCGCTCAGTCAGGCGACTTTCGGTCTGGTGGCGAGGCCTGGGACAAGTCGCGAGGGGACTGGTTCTCCTCGAGGTGAGCATTTTCGTTTTCAAGGATCGACTCCAGGTGCGAACGGAGAAGCCCAATATGAATTCTCATGGTATATAGCGCGCTGTCGTAGGAGCTGGGCAGCCGCAAGTGTATCGCGCTGTGCTCAAGTTTATCTATCTTAGCTGTCATGGCGGGCACATCGAGTGGTTGAGCATGGTCCTCCATTGTATTCTCGACCGATCTCATTTCCCCATAAAACCGTTGAATCCTTGAACTCATGAACCAATTGTACATCATTGGAAGAAACTTGATTATTGGGTATGCTACCGCCACCATGGGAACCAAAACTAAAAGCGCTCTTCCGATGAGCACTGCGAACCAGAACGGCAGCTGTTCTTGCAAGAAGGGCCGGCCGGATTTCTGAAAGCGCTCTGCTTCGGCGCTCAACCGCAGATCGACAGATTCAGCTATTGGGAATTGTCCTGCTTTTTGAAAGATCCCGCTTTGCGAATGAATCTCCGTGGCAGCAGCAAGCAGCAGATATTGCAGCGCCGGGTGCAGATTCGCGCGCACAGCGAGGATGGACTTCGAGGCCAAAAGCACGACATCCGAGGGCGGGAGGTCAGCCGAAATGTCGAAGATTCCGCGGGGCACCGACAATTTGGTCAGGAATGGGTAGAGCGCGACCATCGCGTCCGCCCTTGGGAAGCTCGCAAGTTCCACGCCCTTTGCGTTGATAAGCGACTGGACCGCTGGGGAATCCCATCCAGTCACAATGAACGCGGCGTCGATGTCGCCCGCAATCAATTTCTCCGCAGCGGCTTGAGGCGAATATCCCAGCAACTCACCAATGGTCCCCTCGGTCTTGGTTCGTTTCAGTACGTCCAGCGCGAAGGCTCTGGCGCCGCTCCCCTCGGGACCGATCGACACCCGTCGGCCGGCCAGCGCGCGCAGGTTCCCGCCAACATCGCCTCGGTGGAACAGCCACAGCGGCTCGTAACCAACCGTACCCAAGGATTCGACGCCCGAGGATTCGACACCGCTCGCAGCGCCGCCCTGGACAAGCGCGACGCTCACGCCCGATTTTGAGTCGCGAAGCAGCTTCAGATTTTCGAGGCTTCCCGCCGTCGGCATCAGTTTCAGTTCGATGCCGGACTTGGCGAGGAATTCCCGGTAGCGATCACCCAGCTGATAGTTGGTTCCCCCTTCCGGCCCCGTGGCCATCACAATGGTTCGCGGCGGCAGAGTTGCAACGATAAAGACTCCAGCAGCGACCAGGATCGCCACTGTCGCGGCCACGGAAAAAAGGGGCCAGTATCTTTGCAGTGGCGATTGAGTCATCATATCGCCTATTGGACGAACCAAAGCGCAGCTCGGATTCTAATCGCCATTCGATGTAATGCCCAAGAAGTTCTCAACCAGCCTTTTTGTCCACTCCGCCGCGAAATCCACTTGCCGCGTCTAGAGCCGCGGATGGCTCGCGCGTAGCGGCTCCAGCGCCGACGCCGCGTAGGCGCATTCGACTCTCACTCTGCAAATACAATAACGTAACACGCCGAGTTTCATCCGGGCGGGTGCACAGGTGAAGACGAAAACGAGAACCTTCATGGCCTGACAATCCGAGGCGCCGCCATTTCGCGCTCGCGGCACGGCAGCACGGCAAAGCCGACGGGGTGCCGTCAAACCAATTGCGACCCGTCGGCGGCGCCTTCACCTAGCCGCGCCAACGAGGAGCGTAGCGATAATAATGATCAACAGGATGCCCATTAGCGGCGCGATGAATTTGACATATTGATCGAAGCCCACTTTCGCGAGCGCAAGGCCAGCAATCAGAATTGCGTTGACGGGCACGATCAGCCTCAGCCAACCGGCGGCCGCAGTCCAAGTCGTGATCACCATCGATCTGTCGACCCCGGCGAAGTCGCCGAGCGGCGCTAGGACCGGCATCGTGAGAGCAGTGCCCGCTGCTCCGCCGCCGACGAGGAAAGAGAGCGGAAGGCTGCCGATGAATATCAGCATGACGAACACAATGTTCGAAGCGCCAGTCACCAATCCTTCCATCGCATGCAGAACCGTGTCGATCGTTTTGGTATTCGTCATTACCACCGAGACACCACGCGCCAGGGTGACCAGGAACGCGGGCCCGGTGAAATCAATCACGCCTTTGATGAAGGCCTTGGCGGTCGCCTCCTCTCCGAGGCGTCCAACAATTCCCACCACAATCGCCATCACGAAAAACAGCGCAGACAGCTCCGGCAGCCACCAGCCGAGTTCCCACCAGAGCGGCGAGTTGATTGTCTTGTCTGTGTAGGGGTCGATCGGCGCGTTATTGAGGAGTGCGCCCCAAGGAACGATCGCGAAGGTGAGCAATCCGAAGGTGAAAAACAGGAGGCCGATGACGATCGAGTCCTTCGCCGTCAGCGGGTGGGGGACACGGGCGTCGGCTTTTGCGAGAGTCGCGTCCTCTGGGTTTGTCCCGCAAAGCGACTTAGACGGGTCAGCCTTGACGCGTCCGGCATACCAGAGCGTGTAGAGAACCGTCGCCGCCATCGTCAGAGTCAGCAAAACGAGTCGGAGCCCCAAGCCGTCCGCGATCGTGACGCCGGCCTTCGAAGACCCAATGCCGGTGGCAAACGGATTGATCGTTGATGCGAGCGCCCCGACGAAGGGCGCGACTGTGACGACGGCCACCGTGACCATGCGGTCGTAGCCGAGCGCGATCATCAGCGGGACCATCATGGCGTAGAGGCCGAGAGTCTCATCGCTCCAGCCCTTAATCGAGCCCAATATCCCAAATAGCACAGTCAGGACTGCGATCAGCAACGGCCCACGCTCGCGGAATCGGTACGACAAGTGGTGGATTCCGAGGTCGAGCGCGCCGGTCGCGAACACGACTGTCATGAACCCACCAATTGAGAGGATGAACAGGAAGACCTCGATCGAGCCGAACATCGCCCCCCTGTTGAAGGGCCCGACCTGCCCGGTCTCGGGATCCTGAATTCCGTACATACCGTTCACTGGCGCGAGCAACAGATCCTGAAGGCGGCCGCCAAAATCGAGCGGAGAAGGGACATACTTGAAGGAGCCGGCGACGGGGCTGCCGCTGGCGTCAACCTTGAACTGGCCCGAGGGAATGAAGAATGCGGCGATCCAGACGACGATCAATACGACAGTCAGGATGGTGACGGGCGCCGGGAATCCTCGCCTGCGCTTCTCGCGAGGCGCGCTCGCAGACCCCGAATCTTCGTCGCCGGCGCCCTTTCGCGCCGACCCCGACTCAGCCGTTTCGCTCATCGCCTCGTCCTTCGCGCCTCGGCCTGCGCAAGTCCGATGGCCGTATTCCGAACGTCTCGCGGAACAGGTTGCTAAAGTGGGATGAGCTGCTGAAGCCCATTGAATAGGCGATGTCGGTGATCGACGTTTGGGCGTGCTCCGCGAGGGTGATCATCTCATAGCAACGCTGCAGTCGCCTGAGCCAAATCCACTCCGAGGCGGACTCCCCGCTGCCCTTGAACAGGTGGTGCAAATAACTGAGGGAAACGTCCATGCGCTTTGCGATCAACGCGAGCGATAGACGGGGATTGGCGAGATTTTCGTCGATGAAGGCCTTGATTGATCGTAAGCGCGCACGCTGGATCGAGGTTTCCGCGCCATCGGTCTCACATCCGTCCAGCGCAAGCGTGAGGATATCCATGATCTGCTCACCCAGATTGTCTCTGGCACAGTGTGGAAGGGTGGCGCTTTCTTTGACCAGTACGTCGCAGAACTCTGCCGCCACCCGACCCAGCCCGGAGCCGGTCCTTAAGATCGTGTTTGGCGGGGGCAGAGCGCCGGCGGGGAAGCGCGCGAGAAACGGCTCGCGAGGAAGCTCCAGGTAGAAAGCCTGGGCGTTGGTCCGATAAATTGCATCGTATGGGTCGGATGCGCTGATCAGACAACCAGCGCCAGGATGCGAGACAACCGTCGAATTTCGCTGAAGGACATGCATCGCTCCGCTCTTAAGAAACTGCATGTAGAAGCAATCCTTGTCGAGCGTCGCCAGATGAGATTTCCGTCTCACGAAGCGTTGGGGAAAACCTATCGTTTCCGTCAATTTGACCGCGCCGAAACTGGCCACCCGAACGCGACCTTCGCAAGCGAATGCGTCGTCTGCTGTGACATCGAGATGCACGTAAACGTCGCTAATCATTTCTCGCCACGCGCGAAACCGAAGTTCCGGGGCAAAGTCTCGCGTGTCTAATATTGTCTCCACAACGGCCTCCAGATGTGAACAGGAACCCC
>JBARMF010000363.1:0-6948 GCA_049802315.1 Candidatus Udaeobacter sp. | reverse complement strand
ACAAGTTTCAGGCAATGCGCCAGTCCGGCGTCCTTTAACATCTGACTGGCTGCTACCAGATTCGTTGTGTCCAGGCCGAACTTGGCGTTCTCGCCGCCGCTCGGCGACCATTTACCAGAGCCTTTGCTGTATAAACGAGCACGAATTCCAATCCAGGGCTCGACGCCAACCTCCTTCGACGCGCGGATGATCTGCTCAACCTCTTCGAGCTTTTCTGCGACGATGACGACCGGTTTGCCTAGTTTCCGACCGAGCAACGCAAGGCGAATGAAAGCAGGATCCTTGTAGCCATTGCAGATGATCAAAGCCTCGGCGCCTTTCTGCATCGCAAGCGCGGCGACCAGCTCTGGCTTGCTGCCTGCCTCGAGTCCAAAATTAAATTGTTCGCCTGCATCGACGATCTCTTCGACGACTTCGCGCAACTGGTTGACCTTGATCGGAAAAACGCCGCGATAATGATTTTTATAACCGAACTCAGCGATTGCGCTTTGAAATGCGCGATTAATTGCTTCGACCCGGTGACGGAGCAAATCCTGGAACCGAATCAACAACGGAAAACCGAGGTTTCTGGCACGCGCTTCGTTGACGACTTCCAGCAAATCGATGGAACCGCCATCTTTCTTCAACGGCCGCGCTTCGACGTTGCCGGAGCTGTTGACCGTAAAATAGCCCTCGCCCCATCCCTCCACGTTGTATGTGGCGATGGCTGATTCAATATCCCACTCTGATTTCATTGTCGTAGCGCAGCGCGGTAACAACCGTAATGCGCATATTAATCAGCGTGCAGAACATTCAAGCTCGTACCGCGAAAATCTTCGCCTTAATAGATGAAATATATGATGAGTGAGCGGCCTCCGGTGCACAGCTTGAGTTTCCTCTTCGTCCACGTACTGTTTGCGCGATGAATAAGACGGTGATCGAGGTGCAGGTACGGGCAGTTTTACCGACGAGTGGTGGGTGCGCGGTTTTCCTTGGCAACAATGAGAAGGTTTTCATCATCTACGTCGATCAGACCGTCGGCAGCGCCATCACAATGTTCATGCGCCACATCACGAAAGAGCGACCTCTCACTCATGATTTAATGGCGCATTTGCTCGCGGCGCTCGGCGCAAAAGTCGAGCGCGTGATCATTAACGATCTGAAGAACGCCACTTACTACGCGCGCATGATTATTCAGGTCGAAAACGAGTTGCAGCAAAAAAAGATCATCGAGTTAGACGGACGTCCGAGCGATTGCATCGCCATGGCTACCCAGCAGAAGGCGCCCCTTTACGTGAGCCAGGATGTGTGGGACGAAGTGGACGATATGAGCGATGTCCTGCGCAAAATGGAGGAAGAGGGACTAAAGACTGATCCTGAAGGGGAAGAGTGAAGAGCGTTGAAGGGCTCGAGATTGTCATTCTGAGCAAAGCGAAGAATCTCTGATCTCTGTCCAAGTCTACTGGAGTAATCTGAGATGTTTCGCTCCGCTCAACATGACAAGGACGGGCCCGCCGTTTCAACCGTTCTACGCTTCAACCTGCGACCTTAACCGAGCAGATCGCCATAACGGCTGTCTGCCAGTTGCAGGCAACGCTCTAGAATTTCCGATGCAGTGTTGAGCTTCAATGTCTCCTCGACCAACTCCCGGCATTCAGGAATGGTCAGGCTTTGCACAGCGCGCTTGACTCGCGGCACCAGCGTCGCTGATGCGCTGAGTTCGTCCACCCCGAAGCCTAACAACAGCGGTACCAGCGCGACATCGCCCGCCATCTCACCGCAAACGCCCACCCAGATATTGTTCGCGTGGGCCGCGTCGGCAACCATCTTGAGCAAACGAAGTATTGCCGGATGCGTCGGCTCGTACAGATACGCGACCTTTTCATTCACCCGGTCGACTGCAAGCGCGTATTGAATTAGGTCGTTTGTACCGATACTTAAGAAATCAACCTCGCGTGCAAGCGCGTTTGCACAAATGGCAGCACTTGGGATCTCGACCATCGCGCCAACTTCGACTTTCTCAGCCATCTCGATCTTTGAGCTGCGCAACTGTTGCCTGCATTCCTCGAGCACGGCGATCGCACGGCGCAATTCATCCAAACCGGAAATCATCGGAAACATGACCTTTACATTGCCCACGGTGCTGGCACGGAGAATGGCACGCAGCTGCGTTTGAAACATGTCCTGATTCTCCAGACAAAATCGGATAGCGCGCCAGCCAAGGAAAGGGTTCAACTCATCGCCGATGTCCGCTGCACCGGTAGCCAGTTTATCGCCGCCCAAATCGAAAGTTCGAATGATTAGCGGATTCGGATGTACGCGCTCGGCAACCTTTCGGTAGGTTTCGTATTGCTCGTCTTCGCTGGGCAGGGTTTCGCGGTTCAAATAAAGAAACTCGGTGCGATAAAGTCCGATTCCCTCCGCGCCGTTGGCTCCAACCGCGTCGACGTCTTCCGGAAGTTCGATATTTGCCGAAAGAACAATGTGACGTCCATCGCGCGTGATGGAGGTGGTCTCGCGCAGTTGCTTTAGTTGCGCCGTGACTTTAGCCCGTCGCGATTCAATTTGCTTGTAGCGCTCCAGCGTTGCCGGCGTCGGATTCACAATCAACCAGCCATCGCTCCCATCGACAAGAACGTGCTGACCGGTTTCGAGCTTTGCAGTGATATCGTGCAAACCTAGCACCGCCGGAATATTGAGAGAACGGGCCAGGATTGCGGCGTGCGAAGTGCGGCTGCCGAGGTCGGTGGCGACTCCAAGCACGTTATCGCGGTTCATGCTTGCCGTCTCCGAAGGAGTAAGATCGTGCGCAACCAGAATGTGTGGCTGGCTCAGGGAAAGAAATGCCTTGGGAGCTTTGCCCTGCAGAATGCGAATTACTCGCTTCGTAACATCCTGAATGTCGAGTGCGCGTTCGCGCAGATACGGATCATCGATCTTGCTTAAGGTCTCGGCATAGCGCGTGGCGACTTCCTGAAATGCCCACTCTACGTTGCAAAGATCGGTCGTAAGTTTTCGCAGAACTTCATCAATCAACGTGCGGTCCTCGACCACCAGCAGGTGCGCATCGAAAATCGCCGCGTCTTTCGCGCCAACGGATTCGGCAATCCGCTGTTGCATCTTAAGGATTTGCATCCGCGTTTCGATGAGCCCGTCCTGGAATCGCGTGATTTCATTTTGAACCTGCGATTGCGCAATCGGGTACCGCACCACTTCATCCAAGTCTTCGCGGACGACATGAATCCTGCCAAAGGCAATTCCGGGCGAAACGCCAATTCCTTCAAACCGGATTTCGGGGCTGTCGCTCATCCGCTTCCGAGAGTAAGGCCAATGTCAAACTCCCGAAAGTCCTTCGCGGTGTCAGTTGTGTGAAATCGCGCGTCGAGCGAATCAGTCTTCGTTGAATCCCGCTTTAATAAGTTCCTCGAGCTCCTCGATCGCCTTGTCGGCGTCTGGTCCGTCGCAGCGGATACGCAGTTTTGAGCCCTGCCCCGCAGCAAGCATCATCAGACCCATAATGCTTTTGCCGTTTATCTCCTCGCCTTCCTTCGTCACCCAGATTTCCGCGCGATGCCGACTGGCAATGCGCACAAACATCGCAGCCGGACGCGCATGCAGCCCAAGCCGGTTCACGATTGTAACCTCTTTTTCAATCTTCTGCGCCGCTGAAGGGCGGCTCCCTTTGCGGTACAACAATCCCATTACGTCGCCCTCTTCTGCTCCATCAACCGAAGCAACCTTGCATTGAAGTCAACGGCTGCGTTTTGCCCCATGCCTTTCAATTTTTCGTCCATCGCAGCGACCTCGATCAACCGCGCCATGTCGCGTCCGGGTCGCACTGGAATGATTACGTGCGGTACTTTGAGTCCGAGAATTTCATAAAATTCCCGGTCAAGCCCGATTCGGTCGACCTCTTCCACGTCCCCCCACTCCTTTAACGTGACAACGAGGTCGAGGCGTTTTTCCACTCGAATGCTTCCGATGCCGAAAACCTTTGCCACATCAATGATGCCAATCCCACGGACCTCCATGTGATTGCGCGTCATTTCGGGCGCCGTGGCCATGAGTTCACGCCCCTCCTGCATTGTGATGCGCGTCACGTCGTCAGCTACAAGGCTGTAGCCGCGCTCAATCAATCCCAGCACACATTCGCTTTTCCCGATGCCGCTTGCGCCGCGGATCAACACGCCAATACCCAAAATATCCACCATGCTTCCGAATTCCGTCACCGTTGGCGAGAAATCTATCTCAAGGGCGATCGTAGCAGCGTTGATAAACTTCATTGTAATCATTGGAGTCCGGAACACCGCGATTTTTGCCTCGCCGGTGACACTCAGCAACTCCGGCGCGAGATGAAACCCGCGCGACATTACCAGACACGGAATTTTGTGTTTACATAAGTTACAAAACCGCTCGATGCGCACTCCGGCAGGTAAACTTTTCAGATAAGAATGTTCTGCGGCGCCAAGCACCTGCACACGTTTCTCGGCGAAATAGGTGTCGAACCCCGACAGCGCGAGTCCAGGCCTATTGATAGTAGGCTCTCGAATTTTTCGATGAAACCCCACGCGCGGGCCCTCGAGCTTCATATGCAGCTTTTCGGCGTGCGAATTGTAGAAGCTCTCGACAGTGACAATTGGAACGCTCTTCTGCTGATCGCTTGAGGATGTAATCGTTTGCGTCCCGGATTCTTCCGCCATCAGACGTAACTTCTAGCTTGAATACCCGCAATTTCCAATCTGCATCACGTCTTATCGCTGGCGTTTGCGGCAGGCGACATCTGAGCGCGAGATTGCGGCTCGATTGGTTACCTTTTTTCCTGATCCTGGTAGCGAATCACCTTGGCTCTTTCGAGGGTGACCAAACCGCCCCCCATGATTTCATCGAGCACAGGCAGGAAAGCGTTCACTTTCTCTTCGGAGTCCACGATCTCGATCACGATTGGGAGGTCCATTGACAGGCGAAGAATTTTTGCCGTGTGCAAATGGCTTGATTTTCCAAATCCCATCGGACCGCGCAACACCGTTGCGCCGGCCATCTGCATCTCGCGCGCCTTCAAAACGATCGCCTCGTACAACGGCTGATGGTGATGGCGATCGCTTTCGCCGATAAAAATCCGCAGCAGCAGGGCGTCTTGGGGAATTTGCATATGTTGTTTCTATTTTGGCAGCAGCATGAGAGCGAGAATGCGCCCGAGCCATACGGCTGCGAGGCAACAACCAAACGACAGCCCTGTGTTCAGCAGCGCCTTCAACCAATCTCCATCACGAGCGAAATCTAGTGTTTGTAAGCTGAACGATGAAAACGTTGTGTAACCGCCGCACAGACCGATCATGAAAAATTGCCGAAATCGCGGTGACACAAGAACGGGCCCTTCCGCATCCGTAAACGCAGCGAAGAACCCGATGACGAACGACCCGCTAACGTTCACGACAAGAGTGCCTAGAGGGAAAAACTCGCCGCCGCGTTCAGCAATGAATCCCGACATCCAGAATCGCGCCCCAGTCCCAAGCGCGCCGCCAAGCATTACCAAAATATAACTGAGCATAAACAAACTCCTTCCTGCTTGGAAGGAGTCATCAGCTCACGCGGTTTTCCCACCTTCGTCAGCAGGAAGGCAAACTCCATTGCCTCAGTCGCACCCTACTTCATCTCTATTCCCGATCAACCGCAGGATTCAGCGATTTGGGTTCCGGGTTGCGATTCCTCCGTCATTCGTCATTCTGATCACATCTTGAAGCGTTCGCCCAAATAAAGCTGGCGACTGATGGGATCGTTGATGAGGAAATCCTTCGTGCCTTCGCTTTCGACGCGCCCATCGAAAATCAAATACGCGCGATCCACGATGGAGAGAGTCTCGCGCACGTTGTGGTCGGTGATCATGATGGCCAAACCCGATTTGCGAAGGTTTACGATGATCTGTTGCACGTCATAAACGGCAATGGGATCCACGCCGCTGAACGGCTCGTCAAGCATCAACAACTTCGGCTTCGTGACCAGCGAACGGGCGATGGTCAGACGCCGTTTCTCGCCGCCGCTTAATGTCAGCGCCGTGTTTTTTGCAATTCGCTCAATCCCGAACTGGTGCAGCAACTGATCGCAACGGTTCCGTCGCTCGGCTTTGCTCATTGAAAGCGTCTCCAAAATGGCCATGATGTTTTGTTCGACCGTCATTTTGCGAAAGATGGATTCTTCCTGCGGCAGATAACCCATGCCGAGCCTGGCGCGCTTGAACATCGGGTAATCCGTCACGTCGGTGTCGCGGAAAATTACGCGACCACTGTTTGGCCTGACCAATCCAACGATCATGTAAAAACTAGTGGTCTTCCCAGCTCCATTCGGCCCAAGAAGTCCAACGATCTCATTCGCATGCACGTGCATGTTCACCCCGTCCACCACTGCCCGGCCGCTGTAAATCTTCACCAGTTGGTCAGTGGAAAGAACGGTCTCCGCCTTCGGCGCGACCGACGAAGGTCGTTTCGGAATGGAAACCGGCTCGGTTTGGCTGATCATGGTGTCGGCAGGGCTGCTGCGGGCACGGACTGAGCCGGCGCGGGTGGCGCCTGGGCTGCGCCTTGTGTCTGGGAAGGATTTGGTTGTCCCTTTTTCTGATCATTTGGCTGCTGGACAATTTCAGTACGACTGGGCCCGTGCGTCCGCAACTGACTATTCTGACTGATGATCATGACCGTATCCGGGCTGGTTGCCACGTGCATGTTTGGTCCCTCTTGCACCCGCGGCGTTCCCACCAATTCAACATCGCCGGTGGAGGCTGTATACGTAGCCTTATCGGAGCGACCAATAGCACGGGTCGGAGGGCTGCCATTCGCGGCGGGCCGGTCGCGAATGAGGCCAACATTGCCTTCGGCGATCGCTTTCTCCATAGTCTGGTTTTCACCCTTTGTAATGAACACTGTCAATTTGTCAGATTGAAGATTGAAACGCGGATCGACTACCTTCACACGGCCG
>JBARMF010000362.1:0-2231 GCA_049802315.1 Candidatus Udaeobacter sp. | reverse complement strand
TCGCCGAGAAATCTCCCGCTACTGTTCGCGCGATCACAAACGGTTCTTCCTTCCATGCGCCGAGCGCGCAACCCAGGGAATCGATTACGCGCCGTTTCACTTCGTGCACGACTTCCTTCGAAAGATCCTCAAATCGCAGCGCGCACGCGTAATCAGCAAGTTGATGAGCAAGCGTTGTCTTCATGTAAAAAATCGAGATTTCAATCTGCCGATGATTTGCAGCGGAGCAAGGGACTCGCGGCGTTCCCACAAGGTAGGGCGACCACTCCTGTGGGCGCCGGGACCGTCTGGCGGCTGTTATGTGGATCGCCGAATCAATGCGGCGGGTTTTTCGGAGCCACGGCTTCAGCCATTGATTTCAGCATTCGGCCGAGATCGCTGTTGGTGGAGAGAACCACAGTCGTGTCCTTTTCAAACGCGGCACGCATGACATCGAGGCTACGCAAAAACGTATAGAGTTCCTGCTGGTCAGGCGCGCCAAAAGCTGCGGCGTAAATCGCCGCGGCTTCAGCGTCGGCTTTGCCTTCAATTTCAAGGGCATTCTTTGTTGCGGTGGAACTGATCGAGGCGACGTCGCTTTCTTTTTGGCCATTAATATTCGCCGCCTCGCCACGCCCCTCGGAACGAAACCGCGCCGCAATTTGGTGTCGCTCACTGGACATGCGCTCGATGATCTTCTCGGCCACCGCCGGATTGTATTTACTGCGTTTGAAACGCTCATCGAGCAATTCGATTCCAAAGTCGGCGATCTTTTGACGCGTACGCTCGGTGATCTGTTTCTCAATTTCTCCACGCCCATATTCAATATCTGGAATTGTGGTTGGCAGAACGGTGCCGGTCTTTTCCAAGTCTTCGTCGCGCACCGGTTTTCTCCCCTTGGTCACGCGGATGATTTCGACCAAATCGTGCGTGGCAACAGCGGTGCGTGTTTCGCTACCGAGGATGTCGTCCAGGCGCGAGAGAGCGCTCCGCTCGTCATTGAGCCGATTGAAGTAGAGCATCGGATCGCTGATTCGCCATCGGGCAAAACAATCGACGATAATGTATAGCTTATCCTTGGTTGGACATTCGATTGGCGGTCCGTCCCACGCGAGAATGCGCTTATCGAAGCGCTGTAACTTATCAAAGACGGGCACCTTCATCTTCAACCCAGGCGTCGTGATTGTCCGAACGATTTTGCCGAATCGCGTGATGATCACCGTCTCATACTGAGGCACGACAAAGAGCAATGTTCCCCATTTCAATGCGGTCAGAATGAAAAGAATGCCCACGATCGACATAAGAGGGCTTTGCAAAAAACGGACCACAGCAGTCACGGCAGCGGGTCGCGGAGTCACATCGATTACATTCATCAGTTTAAACACCTAAAACCGCGTATTGCTGTCATTCTGATCCCGCAGTCGCTGGAGAAGAATCTCAGATCATTTGCAGCAGCGGTATGCCTGGTCGCATCCAGAGATGTTTCGCTTCGCTCAACATGACAGAGAAGGTGCGACAACGCGGACCACAGGACCGTTAACCGGATCACGTTCATGGTGTGCTCCTCGACTCGCCGGGCACCTGAAGCGGCAACGTCTGGAGAATGTTCTTCAAGCTGTCATCCACGATGATCTTCCTTTGCAAATTCGGCAGAATGGCCTGCATCGCCTCAAGATAAAGACGTCGCCGCGTCACCTCCGGCGCCTTGCGATATTCGGTGAGCAACAACGAAAATTTTTGAGCTTCACCTTTGGCTTCATTCACTCGTCGAAACGCGTACGCTTCCGCCTGTTTCTCGCGCTCTTTTGCCTGGCCGCGCGCGTTCGGAACAGCATCGTTATAAACCGACCACGCCTGGTTGATCGCGGTCTGCTTTTCCTGTTGCGCCTGATTGACATCATTGAACGCCGCCTGCACAGCCGACGGCGGACGAACACTGGTGAGTTGAACCTGTTGAATCTGAATTCCCAGATCGTACTGCGAACAGAGATCGGCCAAACGTTTCAACGTTGACGTCTCGACGTCGTGGCGCCCGATCGTCAGCACTTCGTCGACCGTGCGGTCGCCGATAACTTCGCGCATCACGCTTTCCGAGAGGTCCCGCAATGTCTTTTCCGGTTCGCGCGCACCGAACAAATACATTTTTGGATCAGTAATCCGATACTGTACCACCCATGGCACGAGAGCGGTGTTCAGATCGCCCGTGATCATTGTCTCAGTTTCTTGTGGCTCGACATCGCCTTGATAAAGAT
>JBARMF010000361.1:0-11773 GCA_049802315.1 Candidatus Udaeobacter sp. | reverse complement strand
TCGAACTCAGTCGGGAGCCGTGCCCCAGCCCAGTTGGCATACGCGTCGGCTTCGAAATAACTAACGTGCGTGACCGGCTCGGATTGATCGACGGGACGCAAACCGGAGAGTGTGAAATTCCACCAGGCCCCGTCGCGTTTTGTCCAGTAAAGCGGGGAGTTCCACCTTTGTTCGTTCACAGTCATCCAGCCGAGCGATAACCAGAATTCCGGTCGGTTATAGCCGTTGTCCTCGATGAACGCGATGTATTCGCCATTTGTAACCGGCCGCGTTGCCAACGAAAACGCGGGAATGAGTGCCTGATGCCGCGGCCCTTCGTTGTCGTAGGCGAATCCGCCGCCGTCATGGCCGATCTCAGCAGTTGCCCGTTCAAAATCGATAAATTGGTAGGGACGCCGCGCTGCGGCGTCTGGACGGCGCAGCGCGCCGTCCCTACCAGCACGAAACACAGGATAGAGCGGGTTTTGCGCCAGGACGTGTTTGATGTCTGTGATGAGCAATTCCTGATGTTGCTGTTCGTGATGGATACCAAGGACGAGAATCGGCTCGACTTCATCGAGCAGACCTTCGTCGGGATTTGAGAGCAAATCGTCGATGTGTGAATCGATCGATGCGCGATAACGTTGCGCGTGGCTAACAGTCGGGCGGGAGATCAACCCCCGCAGATCCCGCCGGTGCATGTCGCCTGCAGCGTTATAATAGGAATTGAAAAGGTAAGCGTACTCTGGAATTTCTGCGCGATATCCCGGGACGAATCGTTTCAAGATAAACGTTTCGAAGAACCACGTGGTATGCGCGAGATGCCATTTGGTCGGGCTGACGTCCGGCATGGATTGCACAACGCAATCTTCGGGTTCGAGACCAGCACACAACGCGTCGGTGAATTTTCTGATTTGATGAAAGCGATCGCGCAAGGATTCGACGCGGGATTGACTTGCGGGGAAAAGAGATCGACCCGTTGCCGCCGTTGTCGAGGCAGTTTCAACAGCGGGCGGGCTCAAGGATTTTCTCCCTCTCGATCGCGTTCTTCCCGGCGCGCTTCGAGCATTTGATCGTGAGTTGCTTCCTCTATGCCTTCAATCACGAGATGCTCCCCAACAGTTTCCTCTTCCTGAGTGCCGGGACGTGGGATGTGATGCCCCTTGGAACTGGCGATGACGCTCCATTCTTCAGTCATTTCGGCGTTATCAGGAGTTTCTTCGGGAGGCACGTTGTTTTCCTCGCCCCTCAGTTCGTGGCGCGCCTGTGCCCAATCCGCCTCGGTAAACTCGTCAGGGTTGCGCTCGTCGATCATGGCGATTTCTCTGGCGCGTCGTTCCACTTCCTCCGCCGACGGTGCGCCGATTCCGTGGCCATGCTCCGAAATTTTGCCCGGGGGAGGTTGCGAATAATTTTCCATAACCAAAGCTGCCAATAGGAGAATCGTTTTTCGAACTACAATTTGGTCTACACATGCACGCCTTGCAATACAAGTGCGCAAAAGAGAGCCGGATAGCATTAGGAGCTCATCGCATGATGATGGCGTTGTCATGTTGAGCGAAGCGAAACATCTCCGCTCCATTTTCACTCGGAGAGACGGATGTAAAACTGATCTGAGATTCATCGCTTCGCTGCTAATGACATTGTTTGTAAGTCTCTCAAAATCACTGCGTGTTAAGAAAACGGTAGGGACGCCGCGCTGCGGCGTCCGGTCGACGCAGCGCGCCGACCCTACCATTTGGGCGTGCCAAGCGATTTGTGTCATCGCGCACGAAAAATCATGCCCAACGTATTGGGAAACCTCAACATGGCATGAGATGGGATGTAGATGAGTAGGGAACAGATCGTTCAACTCGATAAGGGCGGCATCGTTGCTTTTCAGGAATACGGCGATCCAAGTGGAGTGCCCGTGGTCTTTTGCCACGGCTGGCCCAGCTCGCGGACGATGGCGCAACTCGCAGATGAAGCAGCGCGCGCTCTAGGTGTTCGCATCATTTCACCGGACCGGCCGGGCATCAGCGGCTCGAGCTTGCAACTCGATCGAAAGTTGAGCGACTGGCCGTCGCTTGTTGAACAACTCGTTAATAAACTTGAGATCGGCGAATTCCGAATCCTCGCAATTTCTGGTGGTGCGCCCTACGCATACGCGACGGCGATCTCGATGCCCGAACGAGTGCGCGCGATAGCTATCGTAGGCGGAGTGATTCCATTTGCTGAGCTGAAGGACTTTAAAGGATTACTGCCGCTCTATCGCCACATGCTGACATTCTATCGCAATCGGCCGCGACTGTTGCGGCAATTGTTTTTCCTGGCCCGACCGTTTTTGTCGTTCCGCGCGCCGATCCGGCTCCGTCCGCTGTTACTAAAGATGTTGCTATTGCGCCCGTGCGACGCGGCCAGCTTGCGCGACGACGCAGCGTTTGAAGCGATTTTCGAAAGCCAACGGCGCGCCTGGCGCGGCTCAGTGGAAGGCGTATTGGCTGACGCGCGCATTTACGCGGAGCCGTGGGGATTCGCGCTCGAAGATGTACGCGTGCCCGTGCGACTATGGCATGGAATAGAAGATCGTGCTTTCGCCGTTCGCCTGGCAGAGGAAATCGCGAACCGTTTTCCGAATTGCAACGCGCGATTCATTCAAAACGAAGGACATTACTCGCTGCCGATTCGTCATATGCGGGACATCCTTGAGGATCTGATTTCCATTTAACACCGAAATTTTCATCACGTGAAACCATCCCCAGAAGAAGCAAATAAGCGGGTACAAGCGAAGGCAAGTAGAAGACGTTGGCGCGTCGGTCCACCGTTTGATGCGCGAATCAGACGACTGGTTCGGGATTGGGGTGCACAAAAGTCTTCGGCGCTGATCGAGGAAATGATTACGACCGCGCTAAAGATTGCACGCGACGAAATGACTGTAGCAGACCTCAAGCTGATCAACCGTTCTGCTAAAGAGATGCGTTCTGCAGCGAAGATTTTCGCGCCATTCAAACACTTGCGAAAGGTGGCCGTTTTCGGATCGGCGCGAAGCGCACCCGATTCACCCAATCACAAAATGGCGACGGATTTTGCGTGCGAGATGGTCAGGCAAGGTTTCATGCTGATCGCCGGCGGCAGCGAGGGAATCATGGGGGCGGTGCAGAGGGGGGCCGGGCGCGCGCACAGCTTTGCGCTTAACATCCGTTTGCCTTCCGAACAGCGAGTAAACGAACTCATCGAGGGCGATCCCAAGCTGGTGACGCTGAATTACTTTTTTACTCGCAAATTGAGTTTTGTGAAAGAGGCGCACGCGTTCGCGCTGTTCCCCGGCGGCTTTGGGACGATGGATGAAGCATTCGAGGTGCTCACCCTAATGCAAACCGGCAAAACGCGCATTGTGCCGGTTGTGCTATTGGACCGGCCACGCGGAAAATATTGGGAGACGTGGATGAAATTTCTTGCCGAGCGCCTGCTCAAGTTCGACTTCATTTCGGAGGAAGACTTCGCGTTTTTCAAAATCAAACACAGCGCGCAGGACGCCGCCGCGGAGATCACGCAATTTTATAAAATTTTTCACTCGGCACGCTGGGTGGGGAACCGCTTCGTCATCCGTCTTAATCGTTCATTGTCGAACGAAGCGCTTGTCGATCTGAACGGTTACTTCTCCGACATCCTGCGCACTGGGAAGATTGCCCAGCACGTGGCGTTACCCAAAGACGAGGAGTTTGAAACTGGCGAGTTGGCCCGGCTGATTTTTACGCCGATTCGCAGCCGATTCGGCCGCTTTCGTCAGCTGATTGATGCGATCAATCGTTCCCCGACGATGTGATGTCCTGCGAAGCGAGGGAACCAAATTCGCCCCCTTGTGTCTTCCTCAATACAGCAACATCGGCGCGCAGCTTCGCGTCCATCATTTTGTCGAATGAAAAATTCTCGGCCGCGTAGCGGAGGCCGTTCGCTGCGCAATGCGCCGCCAGTTCCGGATCGGAAATGAATTCCAGGATCGCCGAGGCCAATGCCTGACTGCTGCCAGGCTCAATGAGTAGACCGTTTTGGCGATGGCGAACAATTTCTGGAATATCGCCAACTTTCGTGGCGATCACCGGTCGTCCGCTGGCAAAAGCCTCACGCAAAACAATTGGAGAGGCTTCGGTGCGCAGCGACGCAATGACTATCACGTCGCATGCAGCGTAAACGTCCGGCGTGTCCCAACGATAGCCAGCCATGATGATTTTGTCGGCAAGTCCGGCGCGATCGATTGCGTTCCGTACATTGATGCCGCGCTTCAAAATCCCGGTGCCTTGGCCGACAATGACGAAGCGCGCATCGGGACGTTTCTCCAACACCAGAGGCGCCGATTTAACCAGCTCGAGTTGACCTTTGTCCGGACGAATCATCCCCACGTTGCCGATTAGCGGCGTGTCGTCATTGATGCCAATTTCACGGCGAAATTTTGTCCGATCGCGCGGAGGCTTAAATTTTTCCAAATCGACGGCGGAACCGATGACTTCGATTTTTGCGGGATCGATTCCGTGTTGTTCCACCAACTGGCGTTTGATTACCGAAGCGTCGGCAACGATTTGCGAACAGCCATGCTTGAAAACAAATGCACGACTTCGGCTGCCGATTGGATCGGTGATGCAGCGCGCGCGGCTCAACGGAATTCCAAAAAAGAAAAGCGGCAGGCAAATCCAGTGATCCTTTGAGCTGTACGTTTTGAGCAGATCGATTCTGTTCTTTCGGCAAATTTTCCAAAGGCGAAATGAGCTGAGCGGGTCAACGCGGCTGCGGACCGGCATAGTGACCACCCGTGTGCCGAGTTCCGACGCCTTCGAGTAGACCTGGCTGTCTGGATTGCAGATCAACCATGCCTGATGCCCATGTGCGTTGAGCCAGTTAATTTCCAGACAGGTGCGATATTCCTGTCCGCCCCAGCTGCGGCTGCTCTCTACGTAGAGAATGTTCACGTCGAAACGCCACGACGA
This sequence comes from Candidatus Udaeobacter sp., assembly GCA_049802315.1. Classification (GTDB taxonomy): domain Bacteria; phylum Verrucomicrobiota; class Verrucomicrobiia; order Chthoniobacterales; family UBA10450; genus Udaeobacter. Next base: position 6,833 of record JBARMF010000361.1, on the reverse strand, counting down.
TGCGCGGTTAGGACATCTATGCAGCCGCGGCGCGCTTTTCGAGAATGTAATCGTGAATCGTGTTCACAGTCCGAAGGGCTTTTCCCGCGACATCGGAATTTGGAACGCCGACGCCGAACGTCTTCTCCATACTCACAACCAGCTCCAACGCGTCGATGGAATCGAGACCCAGTCCATCCGGACCAAAAAGCGGCAACTCATTGCCGATTTGTTCAGGAGTAACCTGCAGCATCAGGTTTTTGACCAGCATCTCCTTGATTTGGGCACGCAGATCCGGTTCAGACATAAAGGAGCCGGGATTTTGCCGTAAATTGCGTGTTCGGTCAAACGTGCAGAACGTTAGAACTTCTCACTTCAGCCAAAGCGACGCGAGGACGTATCGCACTCCAAAGCACTTTCGTGCGAAATCGACGCGGAATGCTGCCTCGTTTCCCGTCGCTGTCGAAAAGCTAGACTTGATCGGCCTTGTCGCCGGGAGTGACTGCGGCACTCGGTTGCGGCGCGGTGACTGTGGAAGCACCCTGGCCGTCAGTTCGCGCGACCGTCGACTCAGCCGGTTTCACGTCAGGTTTGGCAACTTGCGTATTAGGGCCAGCCTTGTGAAGTTCGTCGTTGAACTCATCCTTGGCTTTTTGAAACTCCTTAACCGCTTGACCCATTCCACGGGCGAGCTCCGGTAATTTCTTTGCTCCGAATAGAACGAGGATAATCAGCAGGATGACGATCAAGTCCGGCCCGGCCAAGTTCATGAAGCTGGCGAGAAGGCTCATTTCAACTGCCAACATCAGACCGTTTGTCCGAGTTGCAAGGAATTTCAGTGACGTCGACGAGCTGCCGCGGAGGACCGGTTAAGGTTGACAGGCGCAGCGCTATGGGAAAGCATTGCTCCTATGCGCCCTATTTGGAAAGGCAGCATCAGCTTCGGGCTGGTTTACATTCCAGTGGCGGTTTATTCCGCTACGCGAGAGGAGAAGCTTAGTTTCCGGCAGCTTCGTTCCAGCGATCTCAGTCCGATCAAATACAAAAAGGTGGCGGAAGCGGACTCCAAGGAAGTTCCAGCCGAGCAGATCGTAAAGGGATTCGAGTACGAGCGTGGTCATTATGTTGTGATGAAGGATGAAGACTTCGAGAAGGTGCGCATCGAGTCCACCCACTCGATCGACATCACCGATTTCGTCGATTTGGAGCAGGTCGATCCCAAGTTTTTCTACAAGCCGTATTTCCTTGAGCCGCAAAAAGGTGGAGAAAAAGCCTACGCGGTCTTGCACAAGGCACTCAGCGGAACGGGGAAAATTGGTGTCGCCAAGGTGGTGATTAGCAATCGCGAGCACCTGGCTGCTGTAAAACCCGATGGCTTGTTCCTGATTTTGGAGTTAATGCATTTTGCCAGCGAAATCCTGAGCGCCGATATCCTGCAAAACGGTTCGAACGCCGCAGTGACGGAGAAGGAACTAAAAATGGCGCAGGCGCTCATCGAAAGCATGAGCGTTGTTTGGGAGCCGGAGAGATATCGGGATGAATACCGGACCGCGTTGATGGAGATCATCGAACAAAAGGCGCAGCACAAGGAGATCACGGCAAAAGCGCCGGCTGCTCCTACGCCGACCAATGTTGTTGATCTGGTGAAGGTGTTACAAGACAGCTTAAACCGGACGCAAGCAGTAAAACAGAAGCGCTCATCCACCCGAGACGGCAATCGTCGGTCCACCAGTACGCTGGTCAAACAGCGGCGTCGCGCAGGCGCTCTCGGCTAGCATTGTTTGGCTTGCGGTTGCAAATTGGCAGCGTGGCGTTATAATCAGCGCTCTTTATGGCTACTACAGCCTGGATCAACCGTAATAAACGTAAACGCGCAACAGTGAAAAAGTATGCTGCCTTGCGCACCGAGCTAAAGGCGAAAAAGGACTACGCCGGGCTGACGCAACTGCCGCGGGACGCGAGTCCTACGCGCGTGGTGAACCGCTGCGAAGTCAGCGGCCGCCGACGTGCTTTCATTCGCCGGTTCAAGATGTCACGTCTGACCTTTCGCGAACTGGCTTCACAGGGGTTGATCCCTGGCGTAACCAAGTCCAGTTGGTAAAACTACCAGCGAACTGGTTTCCGGATGCCATGATGCGCGTCCGACAATGAACATACCTGTACTATATTTATCGGTAGGAGCCTGGCTCGCCGAAAACGTTCCGCCTCATTGGGATCCGCCGATGTTGATTGTGGGAAAGCTGGCAGCGATAGCCGTCCTCGTAGCGCTGAACGCTTTTTTTGTTGCTTGCGAATTTTCAGTGGTGAAGGTGCGCACGACTCAGCTCGACGCCCTGCTGGAAGAGGGCAACGTGCGCGCTCACTTTGTTAAGCATGTCCGCGGGCACTTGGATGCGTACCTTTCGGCGACGCAACTTGGTATCACGCTGGCGAGCCTGGCGCTGGGTTGGATTGGGGAGCAATCGCTGGCGTCGATCATTCAGCCAGCCCTTGCTGTTTTCCACATCTATTCGCACACGGTGACGACATCGATTGCTGTTACTCTTGCTTTCGCCGGCATCACGTTTTTGCACATCGTCTTTGGAGAGCTCGCACCCAAATACATCGCCATTTCGGAACCACTGCCCGTCGCCCTTCGTCTGATGCGACTCCTCGGAGGCTTTTATGTTTTGTTTAAGCCTGCCATCTGGCTACTGAACAAATCATCCAATTTCCTTTTGCGCAGAGTGCTGCGGCTTCAACCTGTTCGCGGGAGCGAGCTTGCTCACAGCGAGGAGGAATTGCGATTGATTCTCGAACAAAGCGAAAAATCCGCTGATGTCACGCCGCTAGGCCGCGAACTCGTTTTCAATGTACTCGATCTGCGCGACCGAGTGGTGCGTGATATCATGACGCCACGTGGCGACATTGTCTACCTGGCCGTTGAGGACGATTTCGATACGAACATAACAAGGGCCATCGAATCCCAGCACACGCGCTTTCCGCTGTGTCGTGAAAATCTGGATAACACGATCGGCCTCATTCATATCAAGGAACTGCTTCCGATGATGCGCGATCCGCATCCCGATTTGATGAAAATCAAACGGGAATTGCTTCCGATCCCGGAAATGATGCCGCTCGAAAATCTGCTTAGGTTATTCCTTAGCAAGCACGCGCACGTGGCAATCGTAGTGGATGAATTTGGGGGGACTGTGGGGCTCGTGACGCTGGAAGATGTATTAGAGGAACTCGTTGGCGATATTCAGGATGAGTTCGATTTCGAAAAGGAAGAGTTCCGCAAAATCAATGCAAACGAATTTAGCGTGGACGGAGCGCTGGGCTTGTACGAACTAAACGACCTTGCGGAGCTTGATCTGGAAAGCCCCGACGTAAGTACGATCGGCGGTTACGTGACTCATTTACTGGGGCACCTCCCGAAGACCGGCGAGCAAGTTAAGATCGATGGCTATTTGGTTACCGTCTCCGAAGCCGATAACCGCCGCGTGAAGCAGCTACATTTCAAGAAGGTGAGCGAACCGGCCGCCACAACCACGAGCTCCAGGAATCCGTAGTAAAGGGTGTTGCGCACAGTGCTAAAGCGTGCCGGCCTGCAATTGGGCGCGTAAGGCCGGCCTTCTCTGCAATTGCCGGGTAACCGCCGCAATTGCACGTAACGTGGAGGGACTGATGTGGTGTTCCATGCCCTCGACATCATGATGGATCACCCGGTCGTCTACACCGAGCAGTCTCAGAAACTCAGTGAGTAGCTTGTGTCGTTGGGCGATTCTGCGGGCCAGTTTTTTACCTGCGGCGGTTAAAATAAGCCCGCGGTACTTCTCATATTTGAGAAGCCCCTCGGCATCGAGGCGTTGAACCATGTTGGTGACGCTCGCCTGCGAAATCCTTAAGGCTCCCGCGATATCGATCACCCTCGCGTATCCCTTGGAATTAATGAGTTCAAGGATACGCTCGAGGTAATCCTCCACAGCGGTGGAAGTGCCAGCCGGCGATTGAGACGCCTTCTTATTTCGCATGCCGGCGAATATAAAGCATCCCCACAACAGTCAACAACGAAAGATTGCCTCTTGACATAATAATGCTCTCCAATAAATAAATTAGCTTAGACTAAGAATCATTTAACAGCATTTATGGCGCAGCCGGAAACAGCAACTACGGCAAGACCTCGCGCGGCCTGGCGACGGACCGGCGGTCAGGTTTCCTTGCCTGAGGTCCATCGCACCATCCTTGTGCCACAGACGGCATCCTTTTGGAGGAAGCTCATGGCATTTTCCGGCCCGGGATTCCTGGTTGCCGTGGGCTATATGGACCCGGGCAACTGGGCGACCGATTTGGCCGGAGGCGCACGGTTCGGGTACTCGCTTCTATGTGTCATCATGATTTCGAATCTGATGGCGATCCTGCTTCAGCATTTGTGCATCAAACTCGGCGTCGCCACAGGCCGCGACCTCGCCCAGGCGTGCCGCGATCATTACCCGCGACCGCTCGCCTGGTTCCTCTGGATTCTGTGCGAGATTGCTATCGCTGCATGCGATCTGGCCGAAGTGGTTGGCTCGGCGATCGCGCTGCAGTTGCTGTTCGGCATTCCGCTGGTGTGGGGCTGCCTCATCACCGCGCTCGACGTGCTCGCTGTTCTTTATCTCCAAAACAAAGGCTTTCGTTACGTTGAAGCGCTTGTCATCACGTTAATCGCCACTATCGGCACGTGTTTCGCACTGGAGCTAATTTTTTCCAAGCCAAGCATTGTAGGGGTTGCGCTTGGGTTTATCCCTGGGCCACACGTTGTCACAAACCAGGAAATGCTTTACGTCAGCATCGGTATCCTTGGAGCCACCGTAATGCCGCACAATCTGTATTTGCACTCGTCCATTGTGCAGACGCGGAAATTCGAGCAGACGCCGGAAGGCAGACGCGAAGCTATCAAGTTTGCAACTATCGATTCGAGCGCGGCGCTCATGTTCGCGTTGTTCATTAATGCTGCGATCCTGATTCTTGCGGCGGCCGCTTTCCATTGGTCCGGCCATCAGGATGTAGCCGAGATTCAAGATGCGTACAAGTTGCTCAGCCCGTTGCTGGGTGTTGGCGGAGCGAGCATACTGTTTGCCGTCGCGTTGCTCGCGTCCGGGCAAAACTCGACTCTTACCGGCACGCTTGCCGGCCAGATAGTGATGGAAGGTTTTCTCAACATCCGAATTACGCCGTGGTTGCGTCGGCTGATCACGCGATTAATAGCCATCGTACCCGCAATCGTGGTGATCGGTCTTTTCGGAGAAGGGAAAACGACGGAATTGCTGATTGCCAGCCAGGTCTGTTTAAGCATGCAACTCGGGTTCGCCGTGTGGCCCCTAATGCGGTTTACGGGCGAAAAGGCGAAAATGGGTGACTTTGCGAACCCCGTCTGGATAAAAATTCTAGGCTGGGCGACTGCCGGTATTATCATTGTGCTGAATGTGAAGCTGCTCTTGGACACGTTTCTGCCGGACGCCGTGCTGAAAGCGTTCTACGGTTCGCTTGGGCTGCCCTCTTCCAAATGATGATTAACAGCCGCTCTAACTAACCGTTAAGAATTCAACGATTTTAGGGTGGCGAAGCCATGTATCACAAAATACTGATCCCACTTGAGAACAGTCCTGCTGACGCGACTATCCTTGCTCACATCAAGCCGCTGGCACGCATGACTGGCGCAAAGCTGCTGCTTGTTCACGTGGCGGATGGGTGGGTGGCACGCAATTTCAATCAACTCCAACTTGCCGAGAGCCAGGAGATGAAGGAAGACCGGGCATATTTGGAAAAACGGCGGCGCGAATTAACTAACGAAGGTTTTTCCTGCGACGCGATGCTGGCATTGGGCGAGCCCTCTGATGAAATCATCAAACTCGCCCGCGAGAAAAATGTCGATCTAATCGCCATGACTACGCATGGGCACCGCTTCATTAGCGACGTTCTGTACGGGGCGACTGCCGACAAGGTGCGTCATGCGGTCGATATCCCAGTACTTCTCGTGCGCGCGAAATAACTGCAGCGGCATTGATGGCAAACGCGTGTTCCGCTGATTCTGCACTTGACACAAACGCGGCCCCAACGAGGTAAAACACGCCTGAAAACCCTGTTCCTGACTAACGAGTATCCGCCGAATATCTATGGCGGCGCGGGCGTACACGTTGGCTATTTGTCGCGAGAGTTGGCAAAAACGATCCCCGTCGAAGTGCGTTGCTTTGGCAACCAGCGTCTCGAGGAAGGTAATCTCAAGGTCATCGGCGTCGAACTGGACACGAGTAATTTCACCTGCCCAAAGCCGTTGCGTTCTGCTTTCGGAGCGGTGCGGCGTTGCACGGATTTCAATACCATGAACATCGACTCAGACCTCGTGCATTGTCACACGTGGTATAGCCACTTTGGCGGGATTTTGGCTAAGAAGAATTACGGTTTACCGCTTGTCATTACTGTTCATTCTCTTGAGCCGCTTCGGCCGTGGAAACGGGAACAGCTTGCCGGAGGCTATGAGTACTCACTTTGGGTCGAGAAAACCGCGCTCGAAATGGCTGACGCGATTATCGCAGTCTCTGGCGCGACAAAACATGATGTCGAACGTTTGTTTAATGTCGATGCGGCGCGAGTGCACGTGATCCACAACGGAATCGATTTGGACCAATATCGGAAGGTCGATTCAACTGCCGCTTTGAAACGTTACGGTATCGATCCGGAAAGGTCATATCTTCTTTTTGTTGGGCGGATCACGCGCCAAAAAGGGTTTCAGCATCTGGTGCGCGCAATCCAATTCATGGATCCCGATTTCCAGATCGTGCTGTGTGCAGCCGCTCCAGACACACCGCAACTCGGCGAGGAAATGCGGATTG
>JBARMF010000360.1:0-2279 GCA_049802315.1 Candidatus Udaeobacter sp. | reverse complement strand
CGAATATCGCCGGAAAGGCTGCAGGCTGGCAAATGGCGCGAATTGTTGAAATGTTAAAGCAAAAAACGTTCCTTTAATTCGTCGTTCCTTCACACGGGTGTAAATCGCAATCCCCATCGATTCATCGCATATCCTTGTCTCCGGCCTTGGCACACGGCCGCACAAATTGAAGAAGCGCAGCGAGTACCCGTCCAGGCTCCTCAATCATCATCATGTGGGCCGAGTTCTCGAACCAGACGATTTCTTTGGTGGGTGCCTTCAGTTTATCGAACCACGCTGCGGTAATCATTGAAGGAACGACTTCATCGTGCCGGCCTTCGAACATGAAGACTGGACAGTCCAATCGATTCAGTTTGGCGAAAGAGGCAGCTGCGAGTTGCGGCATGACGATTTTCACCGTGTAAGCACTTCCGTCATCCCAAGCCTGACGGTCCGCCGTCGTATACTCCGGCGAGATGCGCGCGAGGTGAAAATAGAAGTCGCCATTCTGATGGCGATAGAAGAGTCCGCCATAGTGCACTGCCCACTTCCGCTCGCCGTCGATCTTTTCGATGGCGAAGTTGCCGGGGTAGGGTTGTAACGCTTCGAGCTCCTTAACCGCCTGTGCATTGTTGTCCTTGCGCGCCTGCTCCAGCGTCGATGAGTAGCTGGCGCGCTCGCTGGCTTGTGGATCGATATATTGGCCCATTCCGATATAAGCGTAGAGCAAATCGGGCCGCTTAACAGCGACAGAAAGGCCAACGACTGAACCCCAGCTATGGCCGAGCAGGAATACCTTCCGCTTCCCATATTTTTTGCAAAGCAGCTCGATGAGTTCAACCGTGTCGTCGCGGTACCGATCGATGGTGAGCGTGGGCGCGAGCGTCTTGGGATCGTTGAGCGGATAGGAGCGCCCCGCGCCACGCTGGTCCCATTGCACGACGGTAAAGAAGTCTTCCCACGGACGCTGGAATGCCCACCCGAAAGGCATTTCGACGGCGCCCGGACCACCATGGATGTAGATCAGGATCGGGTTGCTGCCGTCGGCACCACGTACGTTAACGACTTGCCGCGTACCGCCCAACACCGTCTCGAATGTCTCCTGCACGCCATTGGGAGTTACGATCCGATCGAGATCAGCGACGATCGCGCGGCCGGGAGCATAGATGTCACGGCTCTCCGGCGTCTGCGCCATGCCGCTCCCAGCAATGGCGATCAAAACCGATAGAACGAGTAAGCGGATCATCAGATCGTTTGGTCCATGCAATGGCTAAGGCCTAACGAGAATGACTGCATCCCTATTTCTGCCTCCACACAGCGAATATCTTCGGAAAGGCTGGAGGCTGGCAAGTCGCGTGAATCGTTGAATCGTTGAATGTTAAATCGGAAACATTCCTTAGCTGTCATTCCTTGGGCCGTTCCGAGACGTTAAAGAAATTCCATTCCCACGTCTTTCCGTTATCTGGTGAAAAGGCCTGACCCCAGACAGGGCGGTCTTTGTTCCGCGCATCCCAGCGGAACACGACGAGGACCGGTTTGCCATTGAGCGTGTCTTTGCCAAAAAAATGGCCCACGCCGTTTTGGTCGAACGAACCGACGACGGGAGGATCGATCTTTCCTGTGTTGCTCGCGATCCAGTAGAGACTCCAAAGTCGTGTCTTCGGGTCGAATAATCGCAAGGTGAGACCTTCGAAAAGTTTGCCTCCCATTCCGGGAAACTGCGTGGTCGAGTATGTGTCCATGTCGGCCGCACCGTTTAGAATCTTCGTATTCACGTCCGAGGAATCGAACTCCGTCCAGGTGCGGCAATTGGCCAGCCGCTTATCCAGGTGGCGGTTGTGCATTTTCCATTTTCCGACCAGGAAATCGAAGTCGTTAGGCGAGGAATTGGGCGAAGCGGTCATCTTGAGTTCGCCCTGAGCGTCGAATTCCACTTTGGGAATCGGGATACTTTCGTCCGCCATCAATTCTTTGTTTTGCGCCGGAGCAAAATGGGAAAGCGTCAGGACCAGACTAATGATCAGGCAAGTTCCAGGAACGAAAGTGTGTCGCATCGCTCAACAAAAGCTAAAAACGGGCGGTAGTAAATCGCCGCCGTTACGACGATCAGGGTTTGGAGGGTTCCGAACTCTTTTTGTACACGAAGGGAATGTGGTCGGGCGTGACGATTCGCGCGATGTCGCGGACCATGACGCTTGCAACGCCCTCGACCGGCTCCTTGGCCTGGTAGTTTATCCACGCAAGTACCGTCAGCCCCGTTTCCGGCGAGTAGTAATCCGCAGTGTTGTAACCGGGAAGCG
>JBARMF010000359.1:0-10772 GCA_049802315.1 Candidatus Udaeobacter sp. | reverse complement strand
TCGACAGCCAATAATCACAGCGGCCATAGCCACAATGGCGTGTCGCACCGGATTCTGGTGGAGACTAGTGATCTGATCCCGGCGCAGAATCCGGGAGCCGGCTATTTTGGCGAAGCCGCCTACATTAGCCCGCATGAGTATACCTGGTGCCAGTCGCATCCAGACCAATGCAACATGTTTAACAATTATTCGTATCGCCGGTTCTCAGTTACTGGCGGGCCTACGAGTTTTAACTTTACACCTGTTTCAAACACCGTGCGTATGGAGCCTGCCATCCAGTTTTGGGCAGGTACGGGAGCCACGGTGAACCAGATCGAACCGGATCCCGGAAATGATGGTGCTTGGTTTATGGGCTACAAGGTAACCAACCCCAGTGCCGGCATATGGCACTACGAGTATGCCCTGTTTAATATGAACCTCGACCGTGGAATTCAATCCTTCAGCGTGCCCCTGAGTGCCGGGGTTAACGTAAGCAACATCAATTTTCATGCTCCTCCTCAACACCCCGGCTGGGCAAACGACGGCACGTTTAACAACCAGGGTTACAGCAGCATGCCTTGGACTGTTACTCAGGCGAGTGATTCCATTACCTGGAACAGCGAAACGTTTGCGCAGAACCAGAACGCGAACGCGATTCGCTGGGGCACTTTGTATAACTTCCGATTTGACGCCGATCAACCGCCGCAATCTGCCGATGCCACGGTGGGATTCTTCAAAACAGGTTCGCCTATGACGGTTGCAATCCAAGCGCCGGCAGGTGGGACGCCAACCCCAACACCTACTGCTACTGCGACGTCAACGGCAACACCGACTGCCACGCCACGGCCCACTCCGACCCCGAGGTCGAATCCGTCGCCAAGGCCGCGTCCAACTCCTCTGCCGCGCCCCTAGTTGGTGACGATGGACTGGTGGAACGCGTTGTCCTCCGTAAAGGAGCGTGGCCGCGTAAATCCACAAGTTGCCATCACATGCCCGTCGTCTTCTACGCGGCGTGGCTTCCAGGGAGCTTTACGCTTAACGCGTTGGTAAATCACTACGGCTTCGCCGTCTGATATCCGCGCCTTCGGCGATTATTTGTCATCGTATTCGGAAAAGACGATCCACCTCTTGTTGGTTGGGCGCCGCAGGTTTCCAAAAATGTTTTTTGCTTCTACCGCGAGCACGTGAGAGAAATTACGACCTAATCTCCGCCAGGGCTTCACGATAACCAGGAGAATCCACACTATTATGTCCAAAATAACCCTTACCGGCTTCGCGCTGCTGTCAGTTCTGTTTTTCGGCAACAGCTCGGAGAATTACGCAGTGCAACCCAGGCAAAGCGCTCCCGATGGATCTACCGGCACGCTTCAGAAAATGATTGTCGAAAACGGCAGCGTCACACTGAACGTGGATCTGAACGGGTTAAATGGAAGCAATGCCCTAATCACGAGACCTGCTGCGCTACAGTTCGCTGCAGCGACGAACTCGTTTTTTTCCATTCTTGTCTTCAATGACCAACTGCGCGGCGCCGAGTCAGGTTCGATCGCGCTGGTCCCGCACGGCCGGCCAGTTTCCCTGCTCCCCTCATTGTTGGCGGCCTCTATCAAGCAGCTCGTCGTCGAAAAGCTCCCTGCCGAGTCGGCGTTCGACATGGCTGTTCGCGACGCCAAAACAGGCTTCACGTTTTTCAAAATCGAAGGATATCAATCTGATTACGATGCGAGGAGGCAGTTACTCGATATCCAAAATGGACGACTTCTGATGTCAAAAGAGTTTGCCGCGGCTCTCGGCCGTCCCGGGGATGCTGATTCCGCCGTCGGAAAAATCTCCGTTAGCGCACGGATGCAACCGATTGAGGTCACGCAACTGGTCAATGGGGAACCAAAGTCGATGGTCTTGCCAGCGTTACCGAATCCGAATCCCGGGACGACACCTGGACCCGACGTTATCGTAGGAGATTTGCCCACGATGCAGCAGTTTGGCAGTGCAGGCACGCAGGTGGGCGTTGCAATAGCAACAACTTCCTGCAACGCGGGAACCATCGATCTGGATTGGTTCGCATTACCGCAGACGGATCATCCAGTCATTCCGCAAAATCTCTATCGGATGAGCGGTGGGGCCGATAACACCGAACGGTTTGAACAAATTGGCCAGTCATGGCTTAAACATGCGTTCACAGCATTGACGCAGGACGCCTGCGGCTTTGGCTGTAACGGCGTCGGCGGGTCTCATCTTGGGTCTGGGTGTTCGGACCCATACTCTGCCAGTCTAAATGGCGGCCAAACCGGCATCGGTTCGCGCGCTTGGGTCAATCCTTTCACTGGCGCGTACCCATCCACGGCGAACAACCACAGCAGCCATGCGCACGACGGTGTATCGCATCGGGTCAGGGTTGAAATCGATGACCTGAATCAAACCTTGAATCAAGGCGCGACCTACTTCGCCGAAGCTCAGTATGTCACTCCGCATGAGTACACGTGGTGCCAGGCCCATCCCGGGCAATGTAACATGTACAACAACGTTTCTTATCGCCAGTTCAGCGTCACCGGCACAACGAGCTTCTCGTTTTCACCACTGGCGCCCACTGTCCGGATGCGACCAGCCTTCATGGCGTGGACAGGCGAGACAATAAACCAGATCGAACCTGATCCGGGTAATGATGGGCTCTGGTTTATGGCTTACAAAGTGACCAATCCAAGTCCAGGGCTCTGGCACTATGAGTATGCCATGTACAACGAGAACCTGGACCGAGCTATCCAATCGTTTAGTGTCCCCTTGGGAGGAGGTGTCAACATCAGTAACATCGGCTTTCATGCGCCGCCTCAGGAGCCCGGCTGGGCAAATGATGGTACTTTAAACAATCAAGGTTACAGCAGTGCTCCATGGACCGTGACTCAAGCGCCCGATTCCATAACCTGGAGCAGTGAAACCTTAGCACAGAATCAAAACGCAAATGCGATTCGCTGGGGTACACTTTATAATTTCCGGTTCGACGCCGATCAGCCGCCACAAGAAGCAAATGCGATGGTCGCCTACTTCAAGACGGGATCGCCCACGACAGTTGCAATTCAAGGACCTTTCGGGGGCGGCGGCGGCTCGCCAACTCCAACACCGACACCAACTGCAACTGCGACCGCTACAGCCACATCCACGCCTACGGCGACAGCCACCGCAACTGCGACCGCCACCGCGACGGCCACTCCAACCGCAACACCGATTGCGACACCGCGGCCTACTCCAACGCCAAGATCTACGCTGCCACCCAGACCTCGCCCCACTCCTTTGCCTCGTCCGTAGCTGGTGGTGACTGGCACGAGGTGGAACGCGTTGCCCTCCGTAAAGGAACGTGGCCGCGTAAATCCACAAGTTGCCATCACATGTCTGTCGCCTTCTACGCGGCGTGGCTCCCACGGAGCTTTACGCTCAACGCGTTGGTCCGGCAGTTTTACCCGAACGCGTTCGCAGCCTGATATCTGCGTCTTCGGCGGCGAATTCACATCGTCCCAGCTACTTCGTTCCGTTTTGTCTGCGCCTTCACGAGCGCGGCGGGCGTTTGGAAGTAGCTGGGCCGATCCACCTTCGGCTAATTGTCGGGCCGCGAAGCTTTCGGAAGAATGTTCTTTACTTTTGCCGTCATGCCGTGCGAAAAAATGACTCTCTCAAGCCTAGCCGAACTCACCACAACAAGAGGACTCCATTACAATGTCAAAGTTAACTCTCACCGGTCTCGCTCTCCCGCTATTCCTGCTGTTTGCTTCCCCGCCGGCGAGCGCGCCGAGAGCTTTCGGCGCAACAAAGGAGACTGCCAAAAGTCAGGCGCAGGCGGGGACTCTTCAAAAGATGATCGTCGAAAGTGGCAGCGTCACAATGGATCTTGACGGCAATCAGTTGAGCGGAATCGGCGCCGTTCCGGACAGACCGACCACGTTGCAATTTTCCGTCGCGGCTAATTCGTTTTTTCCAATTTTGGTCTTCAATGAGCTGTTGCGCGGTCTCGAGCCGGGATCGATGGCTTTGATTCCAGCCGGAATAAATGCTTCCAGCTACAGTTTACCTGCGGCCCTACGCGCGTCTCTCAAGCAGCTCGTAGTCCAAAAGCTTCCGTCGGGACAAGGTTCCGATTTGGCCGTGGCCGACGGCAAGACGGGATTCACCTTTTTTAACATCGACGGAGGCGAATACGATTACGACGCAAAGGCGCAGTCGCTCAGCATCAGCGGCGGACGGTTGCTGATCTCCAAAGAGCTCGCGAAGTCCCTTGGACGTGCGTCCCAGTTCGGCGCAGTCGCGGGGCGCGTCTCGATTGGCGCAACGATGCAACCGGTCGAGATCACACAGCTCGATGCGAACGGTGATGTGAAAGCCGCGAGACTGCCAGCATTACACCAACCGGGCGTCGGTACTATCCCGGGCCCTGATGTCATCATCGGCGAGCTCATTGGCTTGGAGCAATTGGGCAGCGGCGCCGTAAACGGCCGCGTTGGGCTGTCCTTGGGAACCGATGCCTGCAACAAGGGCACGATCGACGTGGATTGGTTTGCCTTGCCGAACAACGACCATCCCTTTATTCCGCAGAATCTTTACCGAATGAGTAGTGGCACTGACAACACTGAGCGGTTCGAGCAGCTTGGCCAGTCCTGGGGTAAGCATGCATTCACGGCAGCATCGTCAAACACATGCGGCTTTGGATGCAACGGCGTAGGCGGCGAACATCTTGGGTCCGGCTGCTCCGATGCTTATGGCGCGGGGTTAAACGGCGGCCAAACTGGCATTGGTTCGCGTGCGTGGGTGAATCCCTTCACCGGAAGCTTCGTAGGTTCAACGGCCAACAATCACAGCGGTCACAGTCATGACGTAACGTCTCATCGAATGCTGGTGGACACGAATGACCTGATTCCTGGCCAGAACCAGGGCGCTCTGTATTTTGCCGAAGCTGAATACATCGTCCCGCACGAATACGCCTGGTGCCAGAGTCACCCGGGCCAGTGTAACATGTATAACAACGCGTCTTACCAGCGCCAAAACGTGAGCGGTGGCCCCACAAACTTCACCTTTAGCGCCGTTGGCCCCACCGTGCGCGAGCAACCAGCGATCATGGCCTGGACTGGCGCTACAGTAAACCGGCAGGAACCTGACCCGGGAAATGATGGTATCTGGTTCATGGGTTACAAAGTGACGAACCCGAGCACCGGCGTCTGGCACTATGAATATGCTCTCTACAACCAGAACCTTGATCGCTCCATCCAGTCTTTTAGCGTTCCTGTTGGGCCAGGAGTAAACATTTCCAACATCGGTTTTCATGCGCCAATTCAGCAGCCGGGCTGGGCCAATGATGGCACCTTTAACAACCAGGGTTACAGCAGCATGCCGTGGACCGTTACCCAGGACACAAGCTCTGTCACCTGGAGCTCGGAAACGCTTGCGCAGAATCAGAACGCCAACGCCATTCGCTACGGCACGCTGTACAACTTCCGGTTTGACGCCGATCAACCGCCCAACCCAACCAACGCGACGGTAGCCTACTTTAAGACTGGCTCGCCGACAGCTGTTGTAGTTCAGGCAGCTGGGAACGTTCCGTTGCCGTCGCCAACACCGACACCGACTGCCAGTCCTAGTCCCACAGCCACAGCAACGCCGACAGCTACGGCGACGCCAACGGTGTCACCTTGCCAAATCGCCATAACCCAGATCACTGGTACGATTGTGCCGGGCACCACTGACATTGGTAATCACGGGGATGATACGGTCACCACCATCGCGTTACCCTTCCCGTTCTCGTTATACGACCAGACATTCACTTCCGTCAATCTCTCCTCAAACGGCAATGCGCAATTCATGACGACCGATACTGCCTTCACCAACGAATGCCTGCCGTGGTCCAGCCATGACTACACAATCTACCCGTATTGGGACGATCTGTATTTAGTCAACAGTGAGTTCGGCATATTTACATCGGTAAGTGGCACTGCTCCCAACCGCATCTTTAACATCGAATGGCGGGCGCAGTACTTCCCCGGGAGTGGCAACGCCAACTTTGAGCTAAGGTTGTATGAGGGACAGACCAGTCGCTTCGACGTAATCTACGGTACGGTGAGCGGGGGCAATTCATCGGCCACAGCGGGAGTGCAGAGAGATGACACCTGCTTTACTCAATACTTCTGCGACGGCTCAGATGGTACACTTACTGCCTGGACGACCGGTCCATCGGGTTCGCCAACTCCAACGTCCACACCAACTGCTACGGCTACAGCCGCAGCCAGCGCAACACCGACAGTGACTGCTACCGCTACCGCTACGCCTACGGCCACAGTTACTCCTACAGCCACGCCTACGCATACGCCCACGCCGACTCCGAGACCCACACCTACACCAAGATCTAGCCCGCCACCAAGACCTCGGCCAACTCCCCTGCCGCGCCCTTAGTTGGTGACGATGAACTGGTGGAAGGCATTGTCCTCCGTAAAGGAGCGTGGCCGCGAAAATCCACAAGTTGCCATCACATGTCCGTCGCCTTCTACGCGGCGTGGCCGCCACGGAGCTTTACGCTCAACACGTTGGTAAACGTAACTGCGGCTTAGCCGCCTGATATCTGCTCCTTCGGCGATTACATGTCATTGTCTTCAGGTATCTGTTTAGCGCCAACGGCGCTCTTTTTACATTAGCCTGGGGCAACCCCGAAAGCTTTCGGGGCTGAAAGCGAGATTCAACGCGCCAATGAATCGCGCCTTCAGCGCTGATGCTCTGCATCGATGGCCTTCCTTGGGCGCTGCTCAAGGCTGAAGATGAATGCTGCGCCTTTGGCGCTAAACACATATGTCTTCAGAGAAGACGATCCACCTCCTGTTGATTGGGGGACCCCCAGGATTTTCCATAATCTTCTTTACTTTCACCGCGACGGCATGAGAGGAATTTCGCTTCAACTTCACCCATTCTCGCCACAAGCAGAGGACTCCACCACAATGTCACAATTAACGCTGACCGGTCTTGCACTCCCACTCTTCCTGCTCTTTGCCTCACCGCCGGCGAGCGCTCCTAAAGCTTTCGGCGCTACGAAGGAGACTCCCGAAAGTCAGGGGCAGACTGGGACGCTTCAAAAAATGATTGTCCAAAGCGGCAGCGTCACGACGCAATTCGATCTCAACCGGCTGAATGGAATCGCCACACCTTGCATCGGCCAGTACGTGTTTGAACAGATAGGCGGCAGCATCGTGCCAGGGACGACCGATAGCGGCAATCACGGGGACAATCAGGTAACCAACATTGCGCTGCCGTTCTCTTACACCTTGTACGACCAAACCTTTAACAGCATCAACGTGTCGTCCAACGGCAATGCGCAGTTTACGACTACCGATACGGACTTTACTAACGTTTGTCCGCTGCCGTGGACCAGTCACAACTACACCATCTTCCCCTACTGGGACGACCAGCGCACCGACGCAAACAGCGGGTGCTCGGCTTTCCCGGGTGGCAACTGTGGTGTGTTCACGTCGGTATCTGGCACTGCGCCCCACCGGATCTTCAATATCGAATGGCGCACTGTCTACTTCGCTGCTCCGACCACCACGGCTAACTACGAACTGAGGTTGTATGAGGGGCAGATTCGCTTTGATGTGATCTATGGGGCGGTGGCTAGTGGCAACACATCGGCCACAGCCGGAGTGCAGAGAGACAACGTTACTCAGTACTTTTGTAACGGCTCCGGTGGTACAGCGACTGGCGGACAAAGTTATGTTTATGTCCCGCGCCCCTGCCCAACTCCAACACCAAGGAGGTTGAGTCCTCCACCCAGACCTCGCCCTACTCCTTTGCCTCGTCCGTAACTGGTGCCAGGCAGGTAGCAGAACGCGTTGTCCTCCGTAAAGGAGCGCGGCCGCGTAAATCCACAAGTTGCCATCACATGTCCGTCGCCTTCTACGCGGCGTGGCTCCCACGGAGCTTTACGCTCAACGGGTTGGTAAACATGACTGCGGGTTCGCCGCCTCATATTCGCGCCTGCGGCGAATACCAGGCATCGTCTTCAGCCGCCTTCGCCGAGGCTATGGCGCCCAAGGAAGAAGCCGATCCACCTCCGGTTGATCGGGGCGTAGGAGGATTTTCATAATCTTCTTTACTTTCGCCGTAATGGCATGAGAGGAATTACCGCTCAATTTTCAGCACATTCACCACAACCAGAGGAATCC
This sequence comes from Candidatus Udaeobacter sp., assembly GCA_049802315.1. Taxonomy (GTDB): domain Bacteria; phylum Verrucomicrobiota; class Verrucomicrobiia; order Chthoniobacterales; family UBA10450; genus Udaeobacter. Next base: position 2,613 of record JBARMF010000359.1, on the reverse strand, counting down.
CACTACAATGTCAAAATTAACGCTCGCCGGTCTTGCGCTCCCGTTGTTCTTACTCTTTGCCTCGCCCCAGGCGAGCGGACCAAAGGCTTTCGGCGCTACCAAAAAAGTTGTCCAGAGCCAGGAGCACAGCGGGACGCTTCAAAAGATGATCGTCGAAAACGGAAGCGTGACAATGGACCTCGATCTCAACCGATTGAATGGAATCGGCTCCGCAGTGCAATCAACCGTCAGATTGCAATTCGCTGTCGCGGCCAATTCCTTCTTCAGCATTTTGGTCTTTAACGATCTTCTGCGCGGGCCGGACCATGGTTCCATGGCACTCGTCCCACAAAATTCTGTGTCCGATCTTCCTGTGTCGCTAAGCGCTTCGATCAGGCAACTCGTAATGGAAAAACTTCCAGCCGGCGCAGCGTTCGATCTTGCCGTGCGCGACGGCAAGACCGGGTTCGTTTACTTCAATGTCGAAGGTGGTCAATATGATTACGATGCCCACGGCCACTCGCTAAGCATGACTGGCGGACGCCTGCTGGTATCCAACGAATTCGCGAAGGCCCTCGGCCGCCCGTCAGACGCCGGTTCAATCGCCGGTCAAATCGCACTCGGCGCTACCATGGAACCGATCGAGATCAACCATCTCGACGAAAACGGTAATGTAACATCCGCCTCGTTACCGCCGCTCAAGCAACCTGCCGTTGGGACCGTTCCCGGCCCCGATGTCATCGTCGGGAATCTGCTCGACTTTACGCAACCCGATAATGGTTCCGTCGGGGGCCGCGTCGGTCTCGCTTTGGGAACTGATGCGTGCAACCAAGGGACGATCGACGTGGATTGGTTTGCTTTGCCGAACAGCGACCATCCGTTTATTCCGCAGAATGTTTACCGGATGAGCGGCGGCGTTACCAACAATGAGCGCTTCGAGCAACTTGGTCAGTCCTGGGGTAAGCACGCGTTCGCGGCAGCCTCATCAAACAGTTGCAATTTTGGATGCAACGGTGTAGCCGGCACCCAACTGGGCTCTGGCTGCTCCGATGCATACGGCGCCGGTTTGAACGGCGGTCAAACCGGTATCGGTTCGCGCGCATGGGTCAATCCATTCAGCGGAAGTTTCAACGGTTCAACAGCCAACAATCACAGCGGGCACACTCACGACGTAACGTCTCACCGAATGCTGGTCGACGTTAACGACTTGAACACTTCGCTGAATCCGGGAGCGACGTATTTTGCGGAAGCGGAATACATCGTCCCCCACGAAGGCAGCTGGTGCCAAAGTCATCCTGACCAGTGCAACATGTATAACAACGCTTCGTACCGCCCGTACACCGTAACCGGAGTTAACCAGCCCTTTAGTTTTAGCGCAGCAGGCCCCACAGTGCGAGCGCAGCCGGCGATCATGGCTTGGACCGGTGCGACAGTAAATCAGATCGAACCGGATCACGGCAATGACGGTATCTGGTTCATGGGCTACAAAGTGACGAACCCTACCACTGGCGTCTGGCACTATGAATATGCTCTCTACAACCAGAACCTCGATCGCTCGATCCAATCTTTCAGCGTTCCTGTTGGGCCAGGAGTAAACATCTCTAACATCGGCTTTCATGCGCCGATTCAGCAACCCGGCTGGGCAAATGATGGCACCTTGAATAGCCAGGGATATAGCAGCACGCCATGGACTGTTACCCAGAACGCAAACTCTATCACTTGGAATACGGAAACCTTTGCGCAGAATCAGAACGCCAATGCCATTCGCTTCGGCACCCTGTATAACTTCCGGTTCGATGCCGATCAAGCACCCAATCCAACCAACGCGATGGTAGGCTACTTTAAGACCGGCTCGCCAAGCTTTGTTGGTGTTCAAGCAGCTGGTAACGTTCCCCTGCCGTCGCCAACCCCCACACCCACAGCCAGCCCAACGCCTACCTCGACGGCGACGCCGACCCCGACGCCGATACCTTGCGCAGGGCTTACGATAATTCAAATAAGCGGAAGCATTGTGCCGGGTACCACCGACATTGGTAATCACGGGGATGACCAGGTAACCACCGTCGCGCTGCCTTTCCCGTTCACCTTGTACGGCCAGACCTTCACCTCGATCAACCTGTCGTCCAACGGCAACGCCCAGTTTGTGACAACCGACACGGCCTTCACCAACCAATGCCTGCCATGGACCACCCACGACTACACAATCTACCCGTACTGGGACGACCTCTATCTGGTCAACAGTGGGTTCGGTATCTTTACATCGGTAAGCGGCACGGCACCGAATCGCATCTTCAATATCGAGTGGCGTGCCCAGTACTTCCCGGGGAGCGGCAGCGCTAACTTCGAGCTGAGGTTGTATGAGGCGCAGCCACGGTTTGACGTGATCTACGGCACAGTGGATAACGGCAACACGTCGGCCACAGCCGGAGTGCAGAGAGACGACGCATGCTTTAATCAATACTTTTGCAATGGCTCAGGTGGTCCACCTACCGGCGGATGGGCTTTGGTTCCAGCAGGCACGCCTACTCCTACGGCGACTCCAACTGCAACGCCGGCGGCAAGCAACACGCCAACGCCAACGTCCACACCAACTGCGACAGCAACCGCTACGGCTACACCTACAGCTACTCACAC
>JBARMF010000358.1:0-2140 GCA_049802315.1 Candidatus Udaeobacter sp. | reverse complement strand
AACGAATAAATCGAACGAGATCAGGATTGCCGGTGTTCATTCACTGGATCGTGCGTGTGCAATAACAGTGGACGCGACCCTACTCTGTCATGTTGAGCGAAGCGAAACATCTCAGATTGTCTTCCTTGGCCTGGCCGAAACCTCGAACCAGAGATTCTTCGCTGCGCTCAGAATGACAATGCTGTGTTTGAAGCAAAATCCTTCTTAAATCGTTGAATCGTCAACTGAACGACCTAAGTTGCGCGACCGAGTCGTTGCCTGCTTGAAACCGACCAAAACATACCTCAGACCGCCGCCGGGCTATCGCTTTCGGCGGCCGTGGTATTTCAGGCCATGGTTTTATATCCCCGTCGCGATCCTGGCGGTGATGGCGCTGTTTATGACAGTTTTCTTTTCCAGCGTCGTCGTCGATCTGAAAGCGCAGGCCAACTCTTTCGACTTGAGCAAGCTCGATCAAATGGAATCGGCCAGTGTGATTCTCGATCGTAACGGGAAAATCTTTGGCCAAATCTACGTCGAGAACCGCGAGACGGTTCCGTACGAGAAGCTGGCGCCCGATCTGATCAACGCTGTCATTGCCGTCGAGGACGCAAAATTTTATGAGCACCACGGCTACGATTTGCTCGGCATTATTCGAGCCGCGCTGAAGAATTTGGTCGCCGGCCATGTCCGCCAGGGCGCCAGCACCATCACGCAACAGCTGGCGCGCAATAGTTTCTCGCTCAAAGAAAGGACATACCGCCGGAAGCTGCTGGAGATTTTCCTGGCCAAGCGCATCGAAGAAAATTTCAGCAAACAGAAAATTCTCGAGCTGTACCTGAACCGGATTTATTTCGGCGGCGGCATGTACGGAGCCGAAGCGGCCGCGCGCGGGTACTTTGGCAAGTCCGCGCGCGACATGACGTTGGCAGAGTGCGCCACACTCGCGGGCCTGATCAAAAGTCCAAACCGATTAAACCCATGGTCTGACCGGACTAGTTCGCGCGAGACGCGCGACTTCGCCCTCGATCGAATGCGCGACAACGGATTCATCACCCATGAACAATGCGTCGCAGCGCGCGCCGAAAAGATCGTGGTCGGCAGCCGGCAAAACGCTCAAGGCCAGACCTACGCCGTCGATTACATCCGCCAGCAAGTGATTGCAGCCGTGGGATGGGATCGCGCGATCAACGAAGGCTATCGCATTCACACCACGATCGACGTCGATCTTCAGCGCGTGGCCGAGGATTCTCTAAAGGCACACTTGGAGCAAGTCGAGAAACATCCCGATTACAATCATCAGACCTACGCCGATTACGCAGCATCGTTTCGTAAAGCCAAATCAAGCGGCAAAATGGCTGAGCAACCTCCGCCCGAATACTTGCAAGGCGCGGCCATCGGCCTGGATAACGCGAGCGGCGACATTCTGGTGCTGGTGGGCGGACGCGATTTCGAGCACAACCAATTTAATCGCGCGTTGCAGGCTCGCCGCCCCGCGGGCACGGCAATGTTACCGTTTGTTTACGCGACCGCTTTCGAACGAGGAATGTATCCGGGTTCGGTAGTTGAAGATTCACCTCTCGATAACCGCGCGGTGATGATCGGTGGCACCACGGGAATTCTCGGTGAATGGGGACCTGAGGATGCCGACAACCAGTACGAAGGTCGAATGACCGCCAGGCAGGCGCTGGTGAAATCGAAGAATGGCGCAACGGTCCGCATCGGGATGGATGCAGGAATCGAGGCGGTGTTACAGCTTTGTTCCTCGGCGGGTATTCGTTCTCAGCTTCGACCTTATCCAGCCACATTTCTCGGCAGTAGCGAAGTTACGCTAGCCGAGCTCGCGATGGGATACACGATTTTTCCAAACGGCGGATGGCGACCGAGCACGCCGCATATTCTGGAGCGCATCGAGGAAAAAGACGGAACACTGGTGTGGAATGGAAAGCAGCAAAGCATCCGGAAAATCGTGATCAAACCTGAAACCGCGTACGAAGTGCATTCGTGCCTCGCCGATGCGCTTCAATCGGGAACAGGAAAAGCTGCTTACACAGAGTTTGGATTAAAGAAGTTCCCGGCTGCCGGAAAAACTGGAACAGCCTACGATTTTACTGACGCGCTCTTTGCTGGATACGATTCCAGTTTCACCTGCGCCGTTTGG
>JBARMF010000357.1:0-2740 GCA_049802315.1 Candidatus Udaeobacter sp. | reverse complement strand
AGACATGATCGCAGCGGGCGCCAAAGGCTACGTATTAAAAACTGGCGCGGCCACGCACGTAGCCGAGGCCATCCGGGCGGTTGCTGCAGGAAAAACTTATTTTGATGAAAGTATTCCGCGTCGGCCCTCTGCATCGGCCGAGACCCAAACAGTGGCCGACGACCTAAGCGTAGATGAATTGGCCGTATTGAAACGTGTCGCGAATGGTCAGACCAATGGCGAAATTGCGGCCGCGTTGGAGCTCAGCCTGCCGGTAGTGGAGAGACGCAGGACCGCCGCGATGAAAAGACTTAACGTGCGCAGCCGCGCCGAGCTCGCGCGAGTGGCCGCCCTGCGTCAGTGGTGAGTTCTAGTTCTAACCGCAGCGATGGGCAGCCGGTGAATCGCGGTTCTGCGTGAATTTTAAAAAGTAGCGTATGCGTCCCGCTTGCGCCGAAGCAGACTCGCAAGCCAGAGGCTTGCGCTACTCTATTCCTACTCGATCTCAGCAGCCCAAACGGTTCCGGTGTACTTGCCTGTGCGATATCTGACTTTGACCCGATCGTTCTCGCGTAATCTCTCCCATTTTGTTTGATCGGCCGGGACTTGGAATGTGCGGCCGTTGTCGAGCATTCGCACTTTCACGATCCACTGTTCGTGCGTTAACGCGCGCGGATCGCGACTGGTGCCGCGCGCATCTGGCTTCATCACGTATCCATCAACTGCAATCTCATCATCCGCCATGGGACGAAGCTTCTCATCCGAGCCAGGCGTCGATTCAGTGGTCGGCGTTTCTTTAGTTGGCAGCGCAGCATCGATATGCTCTTTCGCCAGGATCACTGCTTCGCCACTCTTCTTGTCGCAACCCGCGAGGGAAATTATCAAAAACGCTGCAACGACATACGGCGCTACACTCTTTCGTAACATTTCCGTGACTTGATTGCTTCTTGTTAGTCCCACTTTGGCGCGTAGCGTAAACACGCTCTCATACGTTGGACGAGGAGGGTGAATCATGGGTGTGATGTTGCAAGCGTTTTATTGGGATTGTCCCCAGACGGAAAACCGCGAACACCAATGGTGGAGCTTTATCAAATCCAAATTGCCGGCAATCGCGCAAGCCGGTTTCACGGCCCTGTGGCTCCCGCCTGCAAACAAGGCAGCCAGCTGGAAATCGATGGGCTACGACCCTTACGATTATTACGATCTCGGCGAGTTTGATCAGAAAGGCGGTGTGTCTACGTGGTTCGGTTCCAAAGCCGATCTGCTCGATCTCATCGAGTCTGTGCACGCACTGGGACTGCAAGCGTACGCCGATCTTGTGTTCAATCACAACAGCGGCGCGGACGCGCAGGAACCAAATCCCATCGACGGACAGTTGCGTTGGACAAAATTCACACCGAAGAGCGACAAGTTTCCGCGTGATTGGAAATGTTTTCATCCCAGTCAATACGAGACGTGGGACGGCGGCACGTTCGGCGACATGCCGGATCTCTGTCATCGCACGCCGTTCGTTTACACCGAGCTCATCAATTATGCGCGCTGGTTATTGGAAGAAATCGGCTTCGATGGGTTCCGTTACGACATGGTCAAAGGTTACGGCGGCTGGATGGTCCGCTCGATTCAGGAACTGCGGGCACTGCGCGGCGGCACCAGCTTCAGGCCATACGCAGTAGGCGAATGCTGGGATAGTGAACGCACCATAGACGACTGGCTCGATGAAACTAATGCCTGGTCCGACAATCCAGTAGGCGCGTTTGATTTTCCGCTGCGCTGGCGGTTACGCGACCTGTGCGACACCTATGGATTCAGTCTGCGAACTCTCGTGGAACAGGGAGTTTTGATGTCGGATCGTCCTGAGCAGGCTGTCACTTTCGTCGAGAACCACGACGTCGTGCGCGACACTCCAATCATCAACGACAAGTTGCTGGCGTACGCCTTTATCCTGACTCATGAAGGTTACCCGTGCGTCTTTTGGCAGGACTACTTCAACTGGAACCTGGCGCAGCCGGATAATCAGAGCGGCATCGGTGCGCTTGTGAAAGTTCACGAACAAAACGCCGCGGGCTCGACGCAAGTGCTGTTCACAGATGACGATCTCTACATCATGCAGCGCTCGGGCGCTGACGATCGAGGCGGCTTAGTGTTTGTTCTGAACAACCGCGGGACATGGAATGGCACCTGGGTTCAGACGCGATGGAATAACACGCGCCTTGTTCCGGCAGCGTGGTGCGGCCGCGACGATCTCAGCACGCCGGAAGAGAAATGGACTAACGAGTCGGGATGGGTTGATCTTTGGGCAGCGCCGCGTGGCTATGTGGTGTACGTGCCTGGATAATTGAGGCGGAACTTCGCGACATTTACGTCGCAAAGTAACTGCGTTGCCGCGATTCGAAGCTATCGCCAAAATACCGTTTCCACCATTGGTCGCTCTCGTCCAGGTGACCGACTTCTACTTCGTCGGCTTCCGGGTGTTGGGTAAGCCAGTCGCGAAAGGCGAAGTGCCTGTAAAGACGCATGAATTCGCCAAGGTAAATATCTGCAACACGCGGATTGCCTCGAATGATGAGCATGTTCTCGTCATTATTCGTGGTAGAAGCCTCACTGAAGTTCGCAGAACCGGAAACCACCAGGGGTTTGCTGCCCAAAGGATCGACCAGCATGTATTTCGTATGAAGATATCGCACATTAACGTTCAATCCTGAAAGCTGCTCGACCAGCCAGTGGTTGAACGCGCCTTTACCCAACCGCGATCCGATCGCGA